>NZ_JAGUUD010000041.1:0-63606 GCF_020177535.1 Paraburkholderia sp. XV
CGCCCCGCACAGGGGCGACGCCTGAAGCACGCTAACAATTCGCGGATGCCAGCGAGGCAAAACGAATCGCGGACGCCAGCGCAAACACCAAAAACAACCGAACGGCGACGCGCGAAGCACGCTAACAATCCGCGGATGCCAGCGCAAGGGCAAACACACCGGCCAGCGCTAACCCCCTACACCTTCACTTCCCCCACCTCAACACCATCGGATCAAGCCCCCGCGCAATCTCAATCAGTTCAGCGCGCGTATCCGGATGCATCGCCGGCAGCGGATGCCGCGGCGCCTCGCATGCGATCACCCCTCCCTCCTTCATCAGCGCCTTCGCAGCAAGCAAACCCGTCTGACGGTTCTCGTGATTGATCAGCGGCAGCCAGCGCTGATACTGCGCAAACGCCTCATCGCGCTTGCCTTCGCGGAACGCTTCGAGAATCGGCCGAATGCCGTCCGGATAGCCGCCGCCCGTCATCGACCCCGTCGCGCCCGCGTTGAGATCCGCGAACAGTGTGATCGCCTCCTCGCCGTCCCACGGACCTTCCACGGCATCGCCGCCGAGACGGATCAGCTCGCGCAGCTTCGCAGCCGCGCCCGGCGTTTCGATCTTGAAGTACGACACCTGTTCGAGCTCACGCGCCATCCGCGCAAGAAATGCCGCCGACAGCACAGTGCCGCTCGCAGGCGCATCCTGAATCATGATGGGAATGTCGATGCCGTCCGACAGCCGCGCGTAGAACTCGTAAATCTGCGTCTCGGGCACACGGAACGTCGCGCCGTGATAAGGCGGCATCACCATCACCATCGACGCGCCCTGCTCCTGCGCTCGACGGCTGCGCTCGACACACACAGCGCTGCTGTAGTGGCTCGTCGTCACGATGACGGGCACGCGTCCCGCAACGTGTTCGAGCATCGCCCGCGTGAGCGTCTCGCGTTCGTCGTCGGAGAGCGCGAACTGCTCGGAGAAGTTCGCGAGAATGCACAGACCGTCCGAACCCGCGTCGATCATGAAATCGACGACCCGCTTCTGGCTTTCCAGATCGAGCGCGCCCGTTTCGGTGAAAGTGGTCGGCACTACAGGGAAGATGCCGCGATAGCGTGGAGTGCGTTGTGAAGTCATGACTTGGGTTCCGCTAGAAATGTGTTGAACAGGTCACACGCGCACTCAACGCGCATGCGTCTTCGGTTCGGGCAACGACGCCCGCACGACGAACGTGATCACGACAGCGAACAGCAGCGTCGCGGACAGGAAATAAAGGCCGGACGCGAGACTGCCCGTCGCATCCTTGATGAGGCCGATGCCGTATGGTCCCACGTAGCCGCCCAGGTTCGCGAGCGAATTGATCGTCGCGATGCCGACGGCCGCGCGCGCACCCGACAGAAACTGGCCGGGCAGCGCCCACACTACCGCCTGGATCGAATACAGCGAGAACGCCGTCAGGCAGATGAACAGGAATTGCAGCGCGGGCGCATGCGTCCATGCACTCAGCGCCATCGTGAGCGCCGCGAAAGCGGACACGACGACGATATGCCAGTACCGCTCGCGCTTGCGATCCGAATGTCGCGGCACGACACACAGTCCGACCACCGCGAACAGATACGGCACTGCCGACAGCAGGCCCGTCACGGCATCGGTGACGCCGAACGCCTTGATGATGGTCGGCAGCCACAACGACAAACCATAGATGCTCAACGGAAACGGCAGGAACAGCAGCGCGAGCAGCAGCACGCGTTTGTCCTTCAGCGCGGCCAGCGGATTGCCGTGCGACTGCAACCCATATGACGCGCTATCGGCGGCGAGTTCGCGTTCGATCCACGCGCGGTCCGACGCCGCAAGCCACTTCGCATTCGCGGGCGACTCGGGCAGCACGCGCAAGGTCGGCACGCACAGCAGCACGGCGGGCAGACCGCTCAGCACGAACAGCGTCTGCCAGTTCGACAGGCCGAACACGCCGTGCGTCGACAGCACGAGGCCCGCAACGGGTCCCGTCAGAATCCCCGCAAGCGGTTGCGCGAGCACCAGCAGGCCGATGATGCGCGCGCGATGACGCATCGGAAACCACTTGGTGAGAAAGTACAGAATGCCCGGATACAGACCCGCTTCCGCCGCGCCGAGCAGAAAGCGCAGCACGTAGAAGCTCGTCGGTCCGCTGACGAGCGACATCGCCATCGTGATGACGCCCCACGTGAACAGAATCCGCGCAAACCATACGCGCGCGCCGAAGCGTTCGAGCGCGAGGTTGCTCGGCACTTCGCACAGAAAATAGCCGATGAAGAACAGCCCCGCGCCGAGGCCATAGGACGCGTCGCTGAGTCCGACGGCCGCGTTCATGTGCAGCTTCGCGAAGCCGACCACGGAGCGGTCGATATACGCGACGACGTAAATCAGCGCGAGAAACGGAATCAGCCGGCGAACCAGCAGGCTCATGATCCGCTGTTCGTCGGCGAGCGCCGCGCCCGTGCCCGCATCGACTGCGGGTGCGGCCTGCTGCGCGCTGGCGTAAGGTGTGGTCATTGCGATGTCTCCATCATGTCGTTATGTACTGCGTTGAGAGCTTGCTTACTCAACCAGGCGTTCGCTCGTGCCGCCCCGCGAATCGCCGATGCACACCAAGCGGATTCGCATCGCGCAACGCTTCGGGCAACAGCGCGGCGGGCAGGTTCTGATAGCAGACGGGACGCATGTATCGCTCGATCGCCGCCGTGCCGACCGACGTGCTGCGTCCATCGGATGTCGCGGGGAACGGGCCGCCGTGCACCATCGCATCGCAGACTTCGACGCCCGTCGGAAAACCGTTCGCGAGAATACGGCCCGCCTTGCGTTCGAGTACCGGCAGCAGCGCTTGCGCGGCGGGCTGATCGGCGTCGTCGAGATGCAGCGTGATCGTCAGTTGCCCTTCGATCCGGTTCAACACCGTGCGCAACTCATCAGCATCGGCGCACTCGACCAGCACGCTGCACGGGCCGAACACTTCGTCAGCCAGCGTGTGATCCGCGAGCAGGCTCCTGGCACTCACGCGGAACAACACGGCTTGCGCGCGCCGGCTGCCCGCCTCGGGCGCCTTGCCGCGCGCGAGCGTCGTCACAGCGGGTTTCGCCGCGAACCGTTCGATACCTGCCTCGTACGCGCGCAGGATGCCGCCGGTGAGCATCACGCCCGCCTGCACGCCGTCAATGCTCTGCGCGGCTGTTGCAGCGAAACGTTCGAAACCTTCGCCCGCAATGCCGAGCATCAAGCCCGGATTCGTACAGAACTGCCCGCAACCCAGCGTCACCGATGCGACGAAATCGCGTGCCAGCGTTTCGGCGCGCGAGGCCAGCGCCGCCGGCATCAGCAGATTCGGGTTCACACTGCTCATTTCCGCGTAGACGGGAATCGGCTCGGCTCGCGCGTTCGCAATCGCCATCAATGCACGTCCGCCCGCGCGCGAACCCGTGAAGCCCACGGCCTTGATAGACGGATGCGCGACGAGCGCCGCGCCCACTTCATGGCCCGCGTCGAACAACATCGAGAACACGCCTTCGGGCAGTTCTGCGTGACGCACGGCCTCCTGAATCGCGCGGCCTACCAGTTCCGACGTGCCTGGATGCGCCGGATGCGCCTTCACGACAACGGGGCAGCCCGCTGCCAGCGCCGCAGCCGTATCGCCGCCCGCGACCGAAAACGCGAGCGGAAAATTGCTCGCGCCGAACACGGCAACGGGGCCGACGCCGATACGCTGAAAGCGCAGATCGGTGCGCGGCGGTTGGCGTTCGGGCAACGCGGGTTCGATGCGCGCATCGAGTGCGTCGCCGCTGCGCACGAGCGCCGCGAACATGCGCAACTGGTTTGCCGTACGCGCGCGCTCGCCTTCGAGACGCGCTTTCGGCAAGCCCGATTCGCTCATCGCGCGTTCGATCAGCGCGTCGCCGAGCGCTTCGATGCGCGCGGCGATGTCGTCGAGAACACCCGCGCGGCGCTCGGCGGGCAGCGTGCGGTAGGCGTCGAATGCGCTTTCCGCCAATGCGCAGGCGGCGTCGACATCGCCCACTTGCGCGCTGTAATACGTCGGCGCTTGCAGCACCTGTTCCGTTGCCGCATCGACGGCATGAAACCCGGCGCCTTGTCCGCGCCGCGCGCTTGCGCCTATCAGCAGTTCACCTGTCAGATTCATTCGTTCTCTCCTCAATGCGAATGGCGCGGCACGTCTGCGCCCCGGCAGCCGACGAGAAAGTCCAGATCGCAACCCTCGTCCGCCTGCAATACGTGATCGATATACAGCCGCTGATAACCGCCGCCGGCGGGCATCGCGGGCGGCGTGTGGCTGTCGAGGCGGCGCGCCAGTTCTTCGTCGCTGATATCGACGCGCAACGTGCCCGCATCGCAATCCAGCTCGATCCAGTCGCCGTCCTGCACAGCGGCAAGCGGGCCGCCGTCGGCTGCTTCCGGCGTCACGTGCAAGACGACCGTGCCGTATGCCGTGCCGCTCATCCGCGCATCCGAGATGCGCACCATGTCCTTCACGCCCTGACGCAACAGCTTCGGCGGCAAGCCCATGTTGCCGACTTCGGCCATGCCCGGATAACCCTTCGGCCCGCAGTTCTTCAGCACCAGCACGGAGCTCGCGTCGACGTCGAGCGTTTCATCGACGATGCGTGCCTTGTAGTGCTCGAAGTTCTCGAACACGACGGCACGTCCGCGATGCTTGAGCAATGCAGGCGTCGCCGCCGACGGCTTCAGCACCGCGCCGCGCGGCGCGAGATTGCCGCGCAGCACACGGATGCCGCCGTCCTTCACGAGCGGCTTGTCGAGCGGGCGGATCACTTCGTCGTTGTAGATGGGCGCATCCATCACGTTGTGCCATAACGCCTTGCCGTTCGCCGTCAGCGCGCCCGGATGCGGCAGCAGGTCGGCTTCGCCGAGTCGGCGCAGCACGGCGGGCAAGCCGCCCGCGTAATAAAACTCTTCCATCAGAAAGCGGCCCGACGGCATCAGGTCGACGATGGTCGGCGTATTGCGTCCGATCCGTACCCAGTCGTCCAGATCGAGCTGCACGCCGATGCGCCCGGCAATCGCCTTCAGGTGAATCACCGCGTTAGTCGAACCGCCAATCGCCGCATTGACGCGAATCGCGTTCAGGAACGCTTCGCGCGTGAGAATCTTCGACAGCGTGAGCCCTTCGTGGGCCATCTCGACGATGCGCATGCCCGACATATGCGCGAGCACGTAGCGGCGCGCGTCGACAGCGGGAATGGCCGCGTTGTGCGGCAGCGACGTGCCGAGCGCTTCCGCCATGCACGCCATCGTCGATGCCGTGCCCATCGTGTTGCAAGTGCCCGCCGAGCGCGACATGCCTGCTTCAGCCGAGAGGAACTTGTGCAGATCGATCTCGCCCGCCTTCAGCGATTCGTGCAGTTGCCAGACGGCCGTGCCCGAACCGATGTCCTTGCCGTCGAGCTTGCCGTTCAGCATCGGGCCGCCCGTCACGACGATCGCGGGCACGTCGCAGCTCGCCGCGCCCATCAGCAGCGCGGGCGTGGTCTTGTCGCAGCCGGTGAGCAGCACGACGGCGTCGATGGGATTGCCGCGAATCGCCTCTTCGACGTCCATCGCCGCGAGATTGCGCGTGAGCATCGCCGTGGGGCGCAGATTTGATTCGCCATTGGAAAACACGGGGAATTCGACGGGAAAGCCGCCCGCTTCGTAGATGCCGCGCTTCACGTGCTCGGCGATCTTGCGGAAGTGCGCGTTGCACGGCGTGAGTTCCGACCACGTGTTGCAGATGCCGATAACCGGCCGGCCGTCGAATTCGTGATCAGGGATGCCCTGATTCTTCATCCAGCTTCGATACATGAAGCCGTTCTTGTCAGCCGTGCCGAACCATTGGGCCGAGCGCAGCTTGGTTTTCTTATCCGACATGCTTACTTCCTGAAGGCAAGTGCTGATGTTTGCGCAACCGTGTGGGACGGAACGAAGGGTGGTTGCGGATCATGGGGAAATGAGCAGTCTACGAAGCAGTCTGATATCTTTCTAATGAAAATTGGCATCGAACCGATATCGCTTTAATTATTGGTATTAACCCTTATGCTTGATTCGAACCCCTGGTATGTCCGCACGCGGCTGAAGACGAGGCAATTGCTGCTGCTCGTCGCGCTCGACGAAGAAGGCAATATCCACCGCGCCGCCGA
The DNA here is from genome assembly GCF_020177535.1 of Paraburkholderia sp. XV. Lineage (NCBI taxonomy): Bacteria > Pseudomonadati > Pseudomonadota > Betaproteobacteria > Burkholderiales > Burkholderiaceae > Paraburkholderia > Paraburkholderia sp. XV. Next base: position 6,163 of record NZ_JAGUUD010000041.1, read on the forward strand.
CGCGCTGAGCATGTCCCAGCCCGCCGCGTCGAAGCTGCTGCGCGAACTGGAGGAGATGCTGGATGCGCCGCTGTTCGAACGGATGCCGCGCGGCATGCGGCCGACGCTGTACGGCGAGGTGATGATTCGCCACGCGCGCTCGGTGGTCGGCAGTCTCGATCAGGCGCGTGAGGAAGTGCTCGCGCTGAAAGCGGGGCAACTCGGGCGCGTGGCCGTCGGCACGATCACGTCGCCCGCCGTCAGCCTGCTGCCCGCCGCGATTGCGCAGGTCAAGCAGCAGCATCCTGGCTTGAGCGTGAGTGTCGAGATCGACAGCAGCAATGTGCTGCTCGAAAGCCTTGCGCAGGACAAGCTCGATCTCGTGATTGGCCGGCTCTCCGTCGAACATGACAAGCTGCATTTGCGCTACGAGCCTCTCGCGGAAGAACAGGCGCTGGCGGTCGCCCGATCCGGTCATCCGTTGCTGGCGGCGCCGTCGCTGACGCTGGCGGATGTAGTCGACGCGTCATGGGTCGTGCCGCCCGCGCAAAGCGTGCTGCGCCATCGCTTCGAGCTGATGTTCCAGCGTCAAAGCCTCGCGCCGCCGTCCAACGTGGTCGAGAGCGCGGAACTGCTGTTCGTCACCAGCCTGCTGTCGCAAAGCGACATGCTCGCCGTGCTCGCCGCCGAGGTCGCGCACTACTATGCGGCGCACGGGCTGCTGTCGATTCTGCCGCTCGACATGCCGCTGCGGATGGACGACTTCGGCATCATCACGCGCACCGGGCAGTTGCTGTCGCCCGCTTCGACACAAGTGGTACGCGCGTTGAAGCAGGTGGCGGGCGAGCTTTACGGCGCGATCACGTAACGCTCGATACGTGCCGCGGCCGCCCGCTGCGTACAGTCGTAGCGGTTCATCGGCGCGCTCTGTTTATGCGGCGACGGTGCGTTGCTGCTGCTCGCCGAGTCCTTCGATACCGAGGCGCATCGTCTGCCCCGCGCGCAGATAGACGGGCTCGGGCTTGTGCCCCATGCCGACACCTGGCGGCGTGCCCGTCGAGATCACATCGCCCGGTTGCAGGCTCATGAAGCGGCTCAGGTACGCGACGATCTGCGCGACGTTGAAGATCATCGTGCTGGTATTGCCGTTCTGATAACGCTTGCCGTCCACTTCGAGCCAGAGGCCGAGGCGCTGCGGATCGGGGATTTCGTCGGCGGTGACGAGCCATGGGCCGATCGGGCCGAACGTGTCGCAGCCCTTGCCCTTGTCCCAGATGCCGCCGCGCTCGATCTGATATTCGCGTTCGGAGACATCGTTGACGACGCAATAGCCCGCCACGTGACTGAGCGCGTCGGCTTCGTCGATATACGCGCCGCCCTTGCCGATCACGACGCCCAGCTCGACTTCCCAGTCGGTCTTTTGCGAGCCGCGCGGAATGCGTACGTCGCGTTCCAGCGATTCCGGCAAAAGCGTCGAGCCAGCGACGTCGTCGATCACGCCGGACAGATCGCGTATTGCGCCGTTGCGGTCGAGCATGCCGGGCTTCTCGTGACCGGGGGCGCCATATCGCAGCAATTTCATGTGATTCCTCGTTTCCAGTTGACTGAGCTACATTGCGTCTGCCGCACAATGTAGGGAAACGGGGCGGGGTTGAATAATGAAAAGCTGCTGCGCGGGCGATAACTTCTGGTTATCCCCGCGCGTCTCATGAGCGATATCGGTCGATGATCTCGAACAGTCGCTGACACGATGTCGCGAGGTGCTGTTCAGGTGCTGTCGCAACCCCGAGCAAAAGGCCGGGTAGAGTCCAGGACGGATTCGCGAACCACACGGACAATGGCGATGGCCCCATGCCAGCCGTCATCGCTTCACGAACAATCCGCACGTCGGGTGCGCCGTCGGGGAGTCGAAGAAGTACTGCCAGGCCAGCGCTCACCCACTCCGCGTCGCGCATTCGCAACTGCTCGCATAGTGCGTGACGCTGGGCCGAATATTGACGCTTGAGCCGGCGCACCCGCCGGAGGTAGTGGCCGTCACGCATGAATTGAGCCGTGGCGAGTTGAATAACGGGTGATGGCGCGGGAGCAAGCGTTGCGGCGACCTCGGAGAACGCGTTGGCCAGTTCGGTCGGCGCCACGACGAATCCAAGCCGCAGAGCCGGGTTGACAGTCTTGCTGAAAGAACCGATGTGGATGACCCGTTTGCCCTCGCCCAGCGACGCCATGGCAGGTGCCGGCCTGCCTTCCAGTTGTAGCTCACCCAGGTAGTCGTCTTCAATGATCCATGCACCGCTCGAAGTCGCCCACTCGAGCACCTGAAGACGTCGCCGCAACGACAGGGTCGAGCCCAAAGGAGCCTGTTGACCGGGCGTCAAGACGGCTAACGCGGCGTCCGCGGCCCTCTCGATACCATAGTCCACGTTGATTCCGTCTGCATCCACCGGTATCGGCACGATATTCAGGCGAGCGAGTTCCAATCCCTTCCGGGTGACCATGAAACCGGGCTCTTCCATCCAGACTTTCTTACCGTCCAAACCCAACACCCGTAGTGCCAGGCCCAAGCCGGAGCTGTATCCGGAAGTGACAAACACCTGCTCAGGATGGCAGTGAAAGTTTCTGGCAATGGAGAGATTGCCCGCGATTTCCCTGCGCAGTTCGAGTTCCCCTCTTGGGTCGGGATAGAGCAGGGACGATAAACATCCTGTTTTCAGCAGATTGGAAGAGCGCGCCCGTGAAAAAAGCTTCTCCGGTAGCCCTTCAAACGCCGGAATGCCGAGCTGGAAGATTGCCGGTCCAGCGTTCATCTCCTCATAGGCCCGCATGAACGTTCCGAGCCGCGGCGCTTTGGGCAGAGTTGCCGCCACGCGGAGCCGCGGGGCCACGCGCGTGCCCCCTGCCCCGAATGTTTCGATCATCTGCGCGTCGGACAACCGTTCATATGCCGCTTGAACCGTTCCGCGCGCCACGCCGAGTTGTGCGGCCAGGTCCTGCCACGAGGGCAGCCGGGTACCAGGAGCCAGCACACCTGACTCTATGGCCCGACTGATGCTCTCGCGAATCTGTTCTGCCAGGGAAAGCTTCGCTGTCCGATCGAGCTGAATCTGCAAGTCCGAATCCATGTTCTTGGTACACACAAAAGTGAATGATCTTGGTTCTTCTGTTCGTACCATCGATGGTACAGAATAAACACACCATCGTTGATATCAATGTAGGGCCAACGCGGAGATAGCTGGCCATGATCATTCGTCCGATTCTGTCTGCGTTTTGCGTGAAAGCCGATCATACGAGCACGACGCCAAAGCCCGAACGCCAACCATTCCCGGGAACCCATTCGGCCCTGCCGATAAGGTTTTGATGATGAGCGATGCCCGACCATGCAAAACGAACGATCGCCCTTGCACATCTCAATCGTGGAGAAGCTGTCGCCGACGACAATCAGCATACGCTGGAGCGACCCCTGTCTCGGTCATTACGCGAATCAGGTCTGGGGGATGGGTCTTGCGCGCGCGGATGCGATTTGTGTGCTGTCCGGCAAGCCGATACGCCGCGGCGATTCGATATTCCGTCCGCGCGTATATGGATCGCAAGTGCCCGTCAATCGCCACCGCATGATTCTGGCTTCCGCAGTCTCCGGCCTTCTCCACAGACCATCACGATAAAAGGTACTAAAGCATGAGCACGTCACGGAAGGTTGTCCTCGTTACCGGCGCGTCGCGCGGGATCGGCGCTGCGATCGTTCGCGCATTCCGCGAGCTCGACTATGCCGTCGTTGCAACCTCGCGCTCGATCAGTCCTTCGGACGACGCGAATGTCCTGACGGTAGCCGGGGATATCGCTGATCCCGCCGTCGCGCAGCGCGTCATTGCCGAAGGCATTGCCCGATTTGGCCGGATCGACACGCTGGTGAACAATGCAGGCATTTACATCGGAAAGCCTTTCACCGAACACACCGCCGAAGACTACGCTGCTGTGATGGATGTGAATATGAAGGGCTTCTTTTACATCACGCAACTCGCCATCGCCGAAATGGAGAGGCGTTCGAGTGGTCATGTGGTTAGCGTGACCGCCAGCATCGCCGACACGGCTTATACCGGTGTGTATTCCGTCCTGGCAGCGCTGAGCAAGGGCGGTCTCAATGCCGCGACAAAGTCGCTAGCGATCGAGTACGCGCGCAAGGGTATTCGCGTGAATGCTGTTGCGCCCGGAATCATCAAATCGCCGATGCATGCGCCGGAGACTCATGATGCACTCGGGGCGTTTAATCCGCTGGGACATATAGGGGAGATGAGCGATATCGCGGACGCGATTCTCTTTCTTGATTCCGCACCGTTTATCACAGGAGAGATCCTGCACGTCGACGGCGGGCAAAGTGCCGGCCGCTGAGATACGCCACATTTCAATCTTTCCTGTGCTGAGGCCTAAGGGAGTCCTATGTCCCAAGTCGACTGGCTGAGTCACCTGTTGCAAATGATCACCATCACTGGCCGGCTGGAGGTTCGTTGTACCTACGGCGCGCCATGGCGTGTGGCCTGGGCCGAGTCGGCAGCGAATGAGATCCCCTATCACGTCGTGCTCAAGGGAAAGGCCATCGTTGAGAATCCGGAGACAGGCATGGCCAGACAACTGGTGGGCGGCGACATCGTGCTAATGCCTCACGGTTCGGCGCACGTACTGCACGACGGCAGCGGACGTGCCCCTGGGCCCACTCACGAACGCGAAAGTTCTGCCGGGTTGACACTCAGCGAGAATGACGGCAAGGGCGATCATCTGGACATGTTGTGCGGGCGATTCTTCATTGGACCGCCTCATGACCGGCTGATTCGCAATTACCTGCCCACAGATGTGGTGGTACGGACCATGAGTGGCGATGGTGAAAAGAGCATCGCGTCTGCTTCGAATCAGCTCGCCAGTTTTGTGGGGCTGATGCGCGACGAGTCCACGGGCGACAAGGTAGGCGGAAACGCGATCCTCAATGCACTCAGTTCGGCGCTGTTCACGCTGGTGTTGCGCGAGGCGAGCGAATCCGACCAGGCACCGGCAGGCTTGTTGGCGCTCGCCGGTCATCCACGACTGGCTCCCGCGATTACCGCCATGTTCTCCGATCCCACCCGGCCCTGGAGTCTGCCCGATCTGGCCGCCTTGTGCAGCATGTCACGCGCCACCTTCATGCGGCACTTCCAGGACACGCTCGGGCGCTCGGCCATCGACCTGCTGACGGATATCCGCATCAGCCTGGCTGCTAACGAGCTGAAGAATTCGAGGCTGAGTACGGAAGCGGTCGCCGAATCGGTCGGGTACCAGTCCGTATCGTCATTCCGGCGGCTGTTCGCCGACCGGATGGGAATGACGGCGGGTGAATGGCGCCGTCTGGCCCGCAAGTGCCAGTAGCGGGCCGGCGGCTCGCGAAGCGTTCTTTCATACCTGCACCTGGATCCCGATGAGACAACACGCCTGCTGCGTCCCGTGTTTTGAATTCAAAAGATAAATCGTCTGCGTTCGCTTGATCCTTTTGGACACTTTATTGAGCAAATGCAGGCGTGAAATTGCTTTCGCGTGAGCCTACATTAGAGGCTCCTGATCACCTGATGAAGGCCTCGCACCGAAAGCACCCGTGCACCGCAATCTCTCTCCCGCAATCATAGGAATCGCCATGAACAATGGAACCACCATGACCAATGCAGTCATCGAATGCATCCTGAGCCGCAGCGCCGCCAAGTATTACGATCCCGCTGCTACCTTGAGCGACGACCAGATCCGCGAGCTGGTGCAAATCGGCACCAGTGCGCCGACATCGTTCCACTTGCAGAACTGGCGGTTCATCGCCGTGCGCACGCCTGAAGCCAAGGCACGGCTAAGTCCGATCGCCTGGAACCAGCCCGCAGTCACCGATGCGGCCGTTACCTTCATCGTCTGCGGCCAGCTGGTCGATACGAGCGTCATACCGGAGCGCCTGGCTCCGCTGGTGAGTGCAGGCGTCATGCCGGCCACGATGGTGCCGGAGTGGGAAAACCCCGCGCGCGATCTATATATGGCGTATCCGCAGCGCCGACGCGACGAAGCCGTCCGCACCGCCACGTTTGGCGCCGCGGCGATGATCTATGCCGCCCGCTCATTGGGACTGGGTTCGACACCGATGATCGGTTTCGATGCCGACGCGGTGCACCGCGAGTTCGGTCTGGCTGCGGACGAAGTGCCCGTCCTGCTGTTGTCGATCGGAGCGGAGCGGTCAGGAAACTGGGCGCAGAAGCCGCGCCGTCCCGTGGCCGATGTATTGGCGCTCGTATAGGCAAGATACCTCGTATTTGAAGACCTGAACCGCCTCGACGCGGGTCCAGGCGTGAAGTAAACCAAGGGAACGATTAGCACAACTTTCCCCAATCAGTGAAACCCGTAACTTATAGAGACTATGATGACAAGGACTACTATCTTAAACCAGGACCAGGTACCGAACGATTCGAAGCCGACACTCGATGCGTTCACGAAAAATATCGGATTCACTCCGAATATGATGGCAGCCTTCGCGCAGAGCCCGATCGCCTTCAATGCGTGGGCGACCCTGCTCGGCTCCCTGAGCAAGGCGCTCGACGTGAAGACGCGTGACAGCATCGGCCTGGCTGTCTCCGAAGTGAACGGATGCAACTATTGCCTGACGGTCCACAGCTTTACGGCTGAGCACATGGCGAAGCTGCCGGCCGATGAAATCGTTCTCGCACGGAAGGGCCACGCAATCGATCCGAAACGGGACGCCGCCGTCCAGTTTGCGCGCAAAGTCATCGAAACCCGAGGTCAGGTCAGTGACGCCGATCTGCAAGCTGTTCGCGATGCAGGTTACACGGATGCAAACGTGATGGAAGTCGTCGCGCTGGTGGCCATGTATTCCCTCACGAACTTTTTCAACAACGTGTTCGATCCCGAGAAGGACTTTCCCGCTGTTGCGCCGGCCGGTTCGATCTGAACGCTCTTAACCCATTTGAGGTTATCCCCGCTCATCCGTGAGGAAGCCAGCAGGGCGAATAGTCCTGCCCTCCTCTGGATCTTGTCCGTTTTGCGGGGCGCCGATGGTCCCGGCACGGAGCCAAGGAAAGGAGCCGGCCATGTCACGTGCAAGGCTGGCTCCGCCCGTTCATCCAGGATCAACATGACGCTTCATCATCCCGTTTTCACGCGTTGGCCGGCGCAGTATCCCGATCGGCTACAGCTCTTTTCCTTACCGACGCCCAATGGCGTGAAGGTCGGCATCATGCTGGAGGAGACGGGCCTGGCCTACGAGGCGCACCGCATCGACATCATGGCGAACGAGAACCATGAACCGGCATTTCTCGCGCTCAACCCCAACGGCAAAATTCCCGCGATCTTCGATCCCGACGGTCCCGGCGGACGGCCCCTCCCATTGTTCGAATCGGGAGCGATCCTGATCTATCTCGCCGATAAGACGGGGCGGCTGCTCTCCACCGATCCCAACACCCGATACGAAACCATCCAATGGCTGATGTGGCAGATGGGTGGTGTCGGGCCGATGTTCGGTCAGGTTGGCTTCTTCAACAAGTTCGCCGGCAAAGCGTATGAGGACAAGCGCCCGCGCGATCGCTACGCAGCGGAATCAGCGCGGCTGCTCGGCGTTCTCGACGCGCGGCTCGCGGGCCGCGACTGGGTGATGGGCGCCGACTACAGCATCGCCGATATCTCACTGCTTGGCTGGGTGCGCAACCTCATCGGCTTTTACGAAGCGCGTGAACTCGTCGGCTTCGACCGCTTCGCACATGTCCAGCGCTGGTTCGACCGTGGTCTCGCGCGTCCGGCGGTGCAGCGCGGATTGCAAGTGGCGGCGGCCTGAAGTTAGGCCGGCATGGAACACGGAACAGCAAAGACTAGCCGACACTCAGAAGGAGAAGTCCATGAAGCTCCGAACCATCATCGCTGCCAGCTACGCGACACTTGTCATCGTGTCGGCCGGCTCCGTCTCAGCCCACGACGGCAAAGGGCAAACCGTCACGAAGAACTTCGAGGAAGTTATTCCTAATGTCCCCGGCAAGTCGCTGATCGCTGTGGAAGTCGATTACGCGCCGGACGCGGCCTCCCCGCCCCACACCCACGCGAAGTCGGCCTTTATTTACGCCTACGTGATCAAAGGTGCAATCGAGTCGAAGGTGAATGACGGTGAGACGCACATCTATCGGGCAGGCGAGAGTTGGTCCGAACCGCCGGGTGCAATCCATTCGATCAGCCGCAACGCGAGCAAGACCGAGTCGGCAAAGCTGATCGCTGTGTTTGTCCTCGACACCAATGACAATGCGCTGACCACGCCGATCAAGTAACTGAAGCCATGGATGTCGTTCTGATGGCTGCGTCGCTTGCTGCCCTTCTGGCGTCTGTCCAGACCTGGTGGCCTGGTGGCCTGACGCTCAGAGGTCGTGATCTCGCAGAAGAAGCAGTCCACCCATGAAGACGAAGATGAAGAGGAAAGCAACGTGAACCAGTCCGCCCAGATCGGCGACAGAATCGCCGACAAATCTTCACAACCTGATGAGCGCACCGTCCGCGAATGGATGGGGCCGGAGGCATTTGAACATTGGGTCGAGCTACGCAACTGGATCGAGGCATCCTACCCCGGGGTTTTCGAGCCAGATTGGCTATATGGTGGCAAGACACGCGGTTGGTCGCTGCGCTACAAGAAGACCAGGGCCTTCTGCACTCTGCTGCCGGCATACAGGCTGCTTTCGGTTCTGGTGGTCTTGGGGCGAGCTGAACGAGAGAAGTTTGAGGCCCGGCGTTATTTCTGGAGCCCACAGTTGCTCAAGCTCTACGATGAAGCTCGCGCATACCCTGACGGGAAATGGTTGACTGTCCCAATCGTATCTGCGGATGATCGGCATGAGGCGAAAGAGCTTATGAGTATGAAGCGCGCTACGCTTTCAAGCGGTCGATCGCCGCGGAAGTCCTAAAACCTGCGGCGTCGCGATTGCGAATGTAACGGCCGCGGTCGAAGAAACGGTCGACAACTATAACGAGACTCACCCGGGAAAGAGACCCGAACGTTTCTGACGCTTACTACCGACCGCACGCGCATCGCCGAAAATTCGGCCACGCCAATAAGATTATCAATATCGTTCTCTATTCTGATTCGCGCGTCACTTGTCGCTCTGCCCGCGAACCGCTCCAAGTCAGCCAGGCAGACGGATTCGCCGTAATCTTTCAGCATGCTCGCGTGCGCGACGAAGGAATTACCGCGTCTGGTGCTCGACGCCTGGATCGCGGCACCACGGTCATATAAAACCATTTGCGCCCCAGGATTCATTGAAAGTATGTTGTAATAAAATCGGCGGTCTCAGCACGGCTGCTACGCTTTTGAATTGAATGCCCCATCCATTACTGGGTACCCGATTTCATGATGCCGATATAGGAAAGGCCGACCAAACGTGTCTTCGCCGGTTTGACGCAATTGATACGAGGGGTGCAGTCATGGCGTTGAATTTTCGAGTTGTCGAGAAGGTGGCCTTTTCCGCCGTCGTGTTGTCCGCGTTGTCGTGCCTCGGATTTATCATTTGCGAGAAGTTCCCAGGTATGCTGGATTTGCTGCCGCGAGGTCAGAACGTAGCGATTAGCGAATTCGCGCTTGCCTGCCTGTTTCCGAGCGACTGTGAGCAACTGCTTGATCTCTTGAAGACGGCTGATGCGCGCAGTGCTGCGGCGCCCCTCCTGGAGCGACAGGAATAGACGTCTCCCGCCCGCGTGACGCGATATGCACATCAACCGCGTCGTGCGAATCGCGATGAACAACGCCGGCCATACTCAAATGGTTTTGGACGCTGCCAACCCCGGCGTCATTCGCACGACGCCTCCTGAATTGCTAGCCCTCCTTCACTGAGCGCCCGGTATCGCACTCGTCATCAGTGTCTCGTACGGTTGACGGTCAGGATTTCGTATCCGGGGTCGGCGTGCTCGTTCGCGACTTTGTTCGCTTCCTCATACGAGAGAAAGGAAGTGGCTTCCTTAATCTCTGGCGCCATACCGATATCGCCGTCCTCTGCGGTGCAGAGGAACTTCTCGCCAGTCTTCACGACGTAGACGGTCGTCATGTCTCCCTCCATGGATTGCAGGGGAACTTTCAGTCTAGCAGGTCGGAAGGGTTGTTGCCGTCGTTACAGGCGCCCCGGATTACACGATGTCGGCGGCACGCTCGGCGCAGTCGGCCAGGCTGTGCGTGTGCGTCGGCTTTCTCGGATCGGAACGCGTACGTACAGAGCTCGCGTTGCGGACGCCCTGCATCATCGCAAACTGCTGAATAGCTGCGCCACCATATCGCGCAGCCAGCGATTTCCCGCTTCGTGGTGATAGCGGGCGTGCCAGTGCTGCCGCACCGCAAATCCCTCCACCGGCATCGGACACGCATGCACCGACAGTTCATTCACCTTCGCCAGCGTCTCGCCGATATGCCGCGGCAGCGTGGCAATCAGGTCGGTGTTCCTGATGATGGCCCCGAGGCCGAGAAACCCAGGCAGTTCGAGTACCACGTCCCGCTCGACGTGTTCGCGCACGAGCGCCTGCTCCAGCAGTTGCGCCCCCGTCCCTGCCGCGATGGCGACATGGCCTTCGGCGCGGTACTGCTTGAGCCCGAGCTTTCCACGCACGCGCGGATGATGCTTATTGACCAGACACACCCAGTCCTGCGTGTACAACTGCTGCTGGTAAATGCCGCCGCCGAGCCAGGGCACGTGCCCGATCGCAAGGTCTGCCTCGCCAGATTCCAGCGCGCGTTCAGTATTGCCGTCGATCCTTGCCGCTTCCAGACGGATTCCGGGCGCCTGCGCGCGCACGTGCGCCAGCATTCGGGGCAGCAGCGTGATGTGGCTCGCGTCCGTCATGCAGATGCGAAACCGCCGCTTGGCGGTGGTGGGATCGAATGCAATCTCCCACGCCGCGAAGCGCCGCAGCGATTCGAGAATCTCCCGGCACGGGCCGATCAGCGCGTCGGCCTGCGGCGTCGGCGCCATGCCGCCGGGCGTACGGATAAACAGCGGGTCCTGCAGATGCTCGCGCAAACGCCCCAGCCAGATGCTGACGGTCGGCTGACTCTGTCCGAGCTGCTCCGCGACGCGCGTGACATTGCGGACATCGTAGAGAAGATCGAAAAGCTGCAGCAGTTTGAGATCGGGGAGTTCGGCCGGGTTCATAGCATTATTGCCAGTCGCAATGACGTCATTGTATCCATTGCATTGCCGACATGAGCGTCGAATCGTATCTTGATCGTCAGATTAAGGAGACGGCAGTGAAGATTGCGATTCTGGGCGCGGGTGCGCTGGGCTGTGCCATCGGCGCGGCGCTGACCGAAGGCGGCAACGAGGTCTGGTTGCTGAACCGCTCGGCGGCACATGTGGAGGCGATGCGGCGCGACGGTCTACGCGTGGACGACGCGAATGGCTCGCGCCGTGTGGAAGTCAAGGCCACGACGCGTCCTGCCGAAGCCGGAACGGTCGATCTGGTGATCGTGCTGGTCAAGTCGTTTCATACCGATGCGGCCATGCGTGGCGCCTTGGCGCTCGTCGGCCCCGGCACGCTGGTCCTGTCGTTGCAGAACGGCCTCGGGCATGAAGACGTGCTGGCGGACATCGTGGGGCGTGGACGCGTGCTGGCCGGCAAGACCTATGTCGGCGGCGTGATGCGCAATCCGGGACATATCGAGTCTGGCGTCGCCGGCAAGGCGACTTATATCGGCGAACTCGATGGCGAAATCACCGCCCGCGTGACGGCGATCGCCGAAACATTCAACGCCGCAGGCTTGTCCACCACTGTCAGCGACAACATCGTCGGCACGATGTGGGACAAGTTGCTCGTCAACGTCGCAACCGGCGCGCTGACGGGAACCACCGGCCTCACCTACGGCCAGCTCTACGACGAGCCGCTTCTGAAGACGGCTGCGCTCGCAGCGGTTGCCGAAGCCATCTCGGTCGCCCAGGCCGCTGGCGTAGCCCTCTCCACCACCGATCCCGAGCGTCCGTGGACGCTCGCCGGCGAAGGCCTTTCGGCGTCGTTCAAGACCTCGATGCTGCAAAGCCTCGAAAAAGGCTCCATCACTGAAATCGACTTTATCAACGGCGCGGTCGTGCGCTGGGGCCAACGGCATGGCGTGCCGACGCCCGTCAACGCGACGCTGGTGGCGTGCATCAAGGGCATCGAGCGCGCCATGACCGACCGACAACGCAAGGAGACAACGGCATGAACGGCAGCAGGGCTTATCTGGAGCATGTCGCCATCTGGGTGAAGGACATCCACTGGCACATCCGCTTTTTCGAAGACGTGTTCGGCATGACGATGCGCGAGGTCGACGGCACCGTCGAGGAACCCCGGCAGTACTGGACGCTCGGCGGTCTGCAATTTATTCATAACCCGCAGCATGACGCGCCTGAAGGCCGCCTCGGTCACCTGGGCGTGATGTGCGAAGACATGGAAGCGGCGCTCGCCGCCGCACGACGCCATGACGTCAGCGAAATGCCGCAGGGACGCAACTGGTTGCGCCTGCCGGACGGCCTCGCCGTCGAACTGATTCAGGCCAGGCCCGCCTCGTGTGTGGCGCGGGCACTGGACATCAATCCGCGCGCGGAGGTTTGAGATGACGATCATCGACAAGTACTGGGACGATGCCAACGAGGGCGACGAGTGCGTGAGCCCGAACTACACGGTGACGAAGGAACGCATCCTCGCCTACGCCGACCTCACCGGCGATCACACGCCCGTGCATGTGGACGAGGAATACGCGAACGCGAGCCACTTCGGTTCGATCGTCGCGCACGGTCTGTTTGGCCTGTCTATCGCCGACGGGCTCAAGACCCAAAGCGAATACCGCTTCCTGCCCGGCATGTCGCTCGGCTGGACGTGGGACTTCAACCTTCCGATCAAGGTCAATGACGTGCTGCACGTGAAATTCCGCGTGGGCGCGATGCGCGCGAGCAAGAGCCGCCCGGGCTGGGGGATCGTCGTACTGCCGTCCGAACTGATCAATCAGGACGGCCTGGTCGTCCAGCATGGCGAGCATCGTCTGATGGTGCCGCGCCGGCCGGGAGCGTTCTGATGCAAGCACGTCCTCTCGAAGGGATTCGCGTCGTCGACTACAGCCATTTTCTGGCCGGTCCGTATGTCGGACGCTGTCTCGCGGCGCTCGGCGCCGAAGTCATCAAGGTGGAGCGCCCGGGCAGCGGCGACGCCGGACGTCAGCACGCAACCGTGCTCGACGATGAGCAGAGCGGCTATTTTCTGCAACTGAACATGGGCAAGCGCGGCGTCAGCGTCAATATGCGCGACCCGCGCGGCAAAGAGTTCATGCAGCGGCTGTGCGACTCGGCGGACGTGTTCGTCGAGAACTACCGGCCGGGTGCATTGAACAAACTCGGGCTTGGCTATGACGAACTGTCCGCGCGTAATCCCGGCCTCGTCTACTGCTCGATCTCGGCGTACGGGCATACGGGACCGGACGCACATCGCGCAGGCTTCGGCCTGATCGCCGAAGCGAAGAGCGGGATCATGCAGATGATCGGCACGCCCGGTGAGCCGCCGCCTTTGATGCGCATCTCGCTCGGCGACATGTACACGGGCATTCACGCGGTGGCGGCGATCAATGCCGCCCTGCTCGGCCGCGTGAAGAGCGGGCGCGGCCAGCATATCGATATGGCGCTGTACGACACGCTGGTGTCGATGCATGAATACGCGGTTCAGTGCTACACGTTGCAAGGCATCGTGCCGGAGCAGACGGGCCACGATATGCCCACGTCGACGCTCTACGGCGTGTTCCGTGCCGCCGATGGCGACCTCGTGATCGCGGCACAGGTGGACGACGCCTGGAAGCGCTTCGCGGCCATGATAGAGGCGCATGGCGGACCAGACGGATTTGGCACCGACTCACGCTTTCACACGCTCGCGGGACGCAATGCGAACCGCCTGGACATTCTGTCCGTCGTGAAGCCCTGGGTGGCGAGCCGACCCGTCGCGCAGGTGCTTGAACTGCTCGACGGCATCGATGTGCCGTGTGCGAAGGTGCAGCGTATCGACGAGGTACTTGCCGATCCGCAGATCGTCGCGCGCGGCATGGTGGTCGAACAGGAGCACCCGCGCTACGGGACTTTGCGTCTGCCGAATCTGCCCTTTCGCTTCTCCGACTGCGACACGACGATCCGCGAAGTCGCGCCAGATCTCGGTCAGCACAACGCGGAAGTGGCGCAATCGCTGGGCTTCGGCGCCGCCGAAATCGACGCGATGCAGACTGATGGTGTGTTGTATTCGAAGGTGAGGCCATGATGACTGACCAATACGCGGTGATCGGCAATCCGATCGGCCATACGAAGTCCCCGCTGATCCATGGCCTTTTTGCAGAAGAGACGCAGCAGGCCATGTCCTACACGGCGATCGAAGGTCCGCTGGAGCCGTCAGACGCGTTTGCCGCGACCGTACGCGCGTTCATCGCGGCGGGCGGCAAAGGCATGAACGTGACCGCGCCGTTCAAGCTGAAAGCATTCGCGATGGCCGATGAGCGCAGCGAGCGCGCCGAACTCGCAGGCGCCGCTAACGCGCTGAGCTTCAAGGACGGCCGGATCATTGCCGAGAACTTCGATGGCGTCGGCCTGCTGCGCGACATCGAGATCAATCTGAGCCTGCCGATGGCCGGCAAGCGCGTGCTGGTCCTCGGTGCGGGTGGCGCCGTGCGTGGCGCGTTGCTGCCCTTCCTTGCCGCGCGGCCTGCCGAACTGATCGTCGCCAACCGGGATATCGCGAAGGCTCGGGCACTGGTCGGCCAGGCCGCCACGAGCGGGCCGCTTGCCGCCTGCGGCTACGCCGATCTCGAGGCGATGGGACAGTTCGACCTGGTGGTCAACGCGACGTCGGCCAGCTTGACGGGCGAACTCCCGCCCGTGCCGCCGGGCGTTTTCAGCCCGACGGGCGCGGCCTATGAACTGGCCTACGGCAAACGGCTGACACCGTTCCTGAGACTCGCGCGCAATGCGGGGGTGCTGCGTGTCGCCGACGGCGTCGGCATGCTGGTGGAGCAGGCAGCAGAAGCGTTCGCGTGGTGGCGCGGCGTGCGGCCCCAGACCCATGCCGTGATCGATCGGCTCACGGTGCCGCTGGACTGAGAATGCGTTGGAGTGACGAATGAAAACGATCCTGATGCTTCACGGTATCAACCACAATATGTTTGGCAAGCGCGACCCGGTGCAGTACGGAACGATCACGCTGGCCGAAATCGATGCGAGGCTGCGGGCTCTCGCCGTCGAGCTTGGCGTGCGCGTGGAATCGTTCCAGACCAATAGTGAAGGCGCAATGTGCGAACGCATTCACCGCGCCTTCGAGGAGCGCTGTGACGCCGTGCTGATCAACGCCGGGGCGTGGACGCACTACAGCTACGGTATACGCGACGCGCTGGCTATCCTCACCTGCCCGGTCGTGGAATTGCACATGTCCAATATCCACGCCCGGGAACCGTTCCGGCATCACTCGGTATTCGCCGAGATCGTCGATGGGCAAATCTGCGGCTTTGGAGTGGAAAGCTATCTGCTCGCCTTGCGAGCGGCCGTTCAATTGTCAACGGTCGATTGCTGACGTACTACCGTCGAATTGCCGGAACTGGCCGGGATAGTCACGGGCACGCAGCGTCCGCAAACACGATTCGATCAACGATACGGCTCACTGTTCTGCAAGAGCGACGGCGCCACGGGCTCGCCGCCGAGGTCACGAGCGACGACACACAAGCGCGTTACCGACCGTTACAGATGAGCGCCCGTCGAGCGACTATGCTTCAAATGGCCGTCTCACAGTCGGGGCGACCTGGCGAATCGACGGGAAGTCACATCATGAAGCACGCAATCTCGCTGCTCGCAATCGCTGCGGCCGCCTGCGCACCCGCGTCAGCTTCGGCTCAAGCCAATGCGGGTGGCTATTACATGCCGATTCCTGCGCCGCCTCCGCCCGTAACCTACCAATCCCGCTACGCGCCGCCGGGTGCCTATGGGGCGCCGGGCACCTATGTCTATCAGTCCAATCCACCCCCAGTCGTGTATCGGGCACCACTCGTCGGCTATGGCAATGGTCAGGGCGGTGGTTGGCACAGGGGCTGGGAATACAACCGCCGCTGACCGCTGCGCATCCGCGATACGTCCAGCCACGTAAAAAGGGAATCGAATCCGCGCATACGACCGCCCTGGAGGTCCGATGCCCTCGCGACTATTGCCCGATGGCGGGCCGCTGGATGCGCATCACGCTGATACACTACGGGCACGAAGGCGTACCGTGTACAGCCAGCCCGGGTAGAACATGTCCTCAAGGCAACCGAAGGAAATGCGTGACGCGATGCGTACACCCACGTCTTCGGACACAGTGGGGCACGACGATCTGGATCGCTTGCTATCGGCTGTTGCGTTGCGCGACCGGGTTGCGTTCGAAACGCTCTATCGTCGTACGTCTCCCAGGATATTCGCCATTTGCATCAAGGTACTGCGTGACCGGTCCGAAGCCGAAGACACGCTTCAGGATGTGTACGTCACCGCCTGGAACCAGGCGGCCACCTTCAATCCGCAGTTATCGAGCGCCATCACATGGCTCGGCACGATCGCGCGCAATCGCGCAATCGATCGCATCAGACGCCGCCGCACCGTCTCGCTTGACGAAACAACGGTCGAAGAGATTGTCGACGAATCGCCCACTCCCGCTGCCCTTGCTCAACTCAGCCAGGAACGCCAGCGGCTCGAATTGTGTCTGCAAGCGCTGCCCGAGACTCAGAGAAAGGCGATCAGGGAGGCATTCTTCACGGGTTCGTCGTACGCCGAGCTGGCCGCGCGAATGAGTGTTCCGCTGGGCACCATGAAAAGCTGGATCCGCCGCAGTCTGATGCAGCTGAAGACGTGTCTTGAAAGATGAATACGCCCGCCTCTTCCGACGACAAAGACCTTCGCTGCGCGGAGTACGTACTCGGCGTGCTCAGCGACGAGGAGCGCCGCGAAATCGAACTCGCATTGCAGCAGGAAGCGGGCATGGCCGAATCGCTCGCGCGTTGGCAAGCGCGTCTGATGCCGTTGAACGAAGACGTGGCGGAGGTGATGCCGCCTTCACATGTGTGGGACCGTTTGCAAGCACAACTGGGCTGGACGCGGACGGGTCACCGGGCGGGCCTATGGAACAGCCTGTTGTTCTGGCGCTGGACGGGATTGGCGTCGGTCGTTGCCGCTTGCGCGCTCGCCATCGTCCTGACACGCACCGTGATGTTGCACGAAGCCGAGGCCCCGCGCGCAGGTGCGCAATATCTCGTTGCGACGCTCGAACGGCAAGGCGCGGGCGCAGCCTGGACGGCAACGGTGGATGCGCAGCACGCACAGATCGTCGTCGTTCCGCCTCGCGACTTCGTAATCGCCGCCCATCACTCCACGCAGATGTGGATGATTCCGCCCGGCTCGAAACCCGTCTCGCTGGGCGTCATCGATCCGCAGCGCCCGACGATCGTGCACGTCGCGCGGGATCGGCTTCAGCAACTCGGCGCACAGACCACGCTAGCGGTGTCCCTTGAACCGCAAGGGGGATCGCCAACTGGGCAACCCACTGGGCCGGTACTCGCGGCGGGCCGCGTCGAGGGAATCTGACCGTTCGAACGCGGGTGTCGACCTGCGCGAAGGTCGAGATCGTCACTCCTTCTTGAACCCTACAATAAGCTTGCGAACACGCCTGGGTACACGTAGAGTAAGCGCTCGACAAACCAGCACATGAGGTGACGGATGTTCAGGTTCCTGGCGTTATGCGTGGCAATGGGCGTTTCCGGCGCGGCGTTCGCTAAAGCCGATTGCCCGGTTTATCCGAAGAGCGAGTGGATGAAGGAATCGGATGCGCGCGCGCAACTCGAGGCGCAAGGCTACAAGATCAAGAAGTTCAAGGTCGACGGCAACTGCTACGAAATCTACGGCCACAACAAAGAGGGCAAGAAAGTCGAGATCTACTACGACGCCAAGACGCTTGCTGTCGTGAAGTCCGAGATCGACTGACGTCTCGCGCGCGATGCCCGTCAAAACCTGGGACATAGGCGTGCGGTTCACACACTGGACCGTCGCCGGCATCGTCGTGTGGAATCTGTTCGGGCCGACTGACCAGTTGCATCGGGTACTGGGATATATCGCTGCCGGTCTCGTTGCCTGCCGCTTCGGGTGGGGGTTCGTCGGCACGCCTTGCGCACGCTTCTCCGCCTGGTGGCCAACGCCGGCGCACCTGAAAGACTATGTGCGCTCGCTGGCCGCAGGCGCGCCACACCGTCATCTGTCGCACAATCCGCTCGGCGGTCTGATGGCGATCGCACTCTGGCTACTGATTCTGGCACTGGCGCTAAGCGGCTGGCTGATGCGGCTCGACGCGTTCTGGGGCGAAGACTGGCCGCACGACCTTCACACGGTTCTGTCGATAGCGCTGGAAATCTGCGTATGCGTGCACGTTCTGGCGGCCATCATCATGAGCGTGTGGACGCGCGACAATCTGATCGGTGCGATGCTGACGGGCGTCAGGCGCGATCCCGGCGACAGGCACTCGTAGCCGAGCGCGTCAGTGTTCAGAACATCTTGCGAAGACCGACCGCCACGCCCAGCTGGTTGGTTCGGCCAATGGTATTGGTCGGCACACCGGCGGAATTGACTCCGCCCGGATAGTCGGCGGCGAAGGCGCCCGTGCCGCGCGCCCAGTCCGTGATCGCGTAGATTTCCGACTGCCGGGAGAACGAGTACTCGGCGAGAATCGTAGCCGACTGGTTCACCCCTGTACCGAGCGAACCGTCCAGCCGTTCGGCGTTGCGCGCGTGCCCGTAGTAGTACGCGAACGTGAAGAGCAATGGGGCGGTGGCTTTCCAGTTCGCACCGACGTAAAACGTGTCGTCGATGCGGTTAGGACTGGCGCCCTTCAATGTCGGCGAGCCAGCCTGCTGCATGTTGACGTCGGTCAAACCCGTCTGATCCTGGCCATGAAGCCAGCCGGCCAGCAGGCGGACGTCGTGCGTGACCTGCCAGGCGCCGCTGATGTGCAGGAAGTTCGTCTTGCCGCCATTGATTGCACTGCCCACACTCGTGCCGACTGCCGAGCCCGTCGCAGAGGTTGGGACGGACACCTGCTGGAAGCCTGCGTTGAGCATGGCCGGGCCATAGGTGTACGTCAGTTCCACGGCGTAGATCGCACCGAGCCCGAGTGCGCCCGGCTGGTTGCCGAAACCATATAGCGCATCCACGGCCAGGTTATAGAACGTGCCTTTGTACTTGACCGCGTTGTTGATTTCCAGGTAACTGCCGATGCCGTTATAGGGCCAACTGTTCTGCCAGTAATTGCCAACGGTCAACGGGTCGAAGATATCGCCCAGGGTGTCGTAAGCGGGCGCGTATTGCCTGCCGAAGGTCAGTGCGCCCCACTTGTCGTTCGACAGACCCACGTAAGCCTGGCGACTGAACAATGTACCCGGAACGTGGAGTGTCCCGTTAAAGGCTTCGAAGCCGTTTTCGAGGTGGAAGACTGCGGACCATCCTCCGCCCAGATCCTCGCTGCCCTTCAAGCCCCACCGGCTGTGGGTTTCCGGACCCGAGGTCATGGCAACCTGGTCGTCGCCGCCCGGGCCGGCGTTCGTCTGATAGCGGATGGCTTCATCGACGATGCCGTATAGCGTAACCGAGCTTTGTGCGAAGGCCAGCGGTGTCGCGGCAGCGAAAAGTGCACCAATGGCACTTGAAATAACGATCTTTTTCATCAGCGATCCACAGTAATAAGTGAGCCAGCTGGATCAATTTCGTGAACAGGAGCATAGCCCGCCAATTCGTTGCAGCATAGCGATCTGCCAAAGAGGTGTTGTTTATTTACCGTACTGCGCGAATGAGCGTGAATCGTCTGGCGATTAACCGCGTCGAAGCGTTGCGCGCTTTCTTTGGAAATCGCATTGAGTGGCTGTCGATCGACATGCGATTCGTTCGTCGTATAGATGGAACGATTGGGTCCGTCGACCTGGAGAACCTCATGCGCAAACTCGTGGTTTCTGTTTTCATCAGCCTGGATGGCGTCGTGCAGGCCCCTGGCGGCCCGGACGAAGATCGCAGCGGCGATTTTCGCCTTGGCGGCTGGATTGTTCCCTATGCCGACGAAGCCATTGGCCAGAACTTGCAGGATCTGCTCTCGCAGCCGTTCGAGTTGCTACTTGGCCGTCGCACCTACGACATATTCGCGTCGTATTGGCCACATGTGCCGGCCGATTCTCACAGCCGCACCATCGCCGACCTGTTCAACCGCGTGACCAAGCATGTCGCCACGCACCGGTCAGGTGCGCTCGGCTGGCAGAACAGTCATCCGCTGAAGGGCGACCTTGCCGATGCGATACGTACGCTCAAACGTCAGGACGGCGCCAATCTGTTGACCTTCGGCAGCGGCGACATGCTGCGCCAACTGCTTGCAGCGGGCCTGGTAGATGAGATTCGACTTGTGATTTACCCCATCATACTTGGGCGCGGCAAGCGCTTGTTCGGCGACAACGCACTCGCGTCGGCCTTCACGCTGACGCACTCGATCACCACGCCGGGCGGCGTGTTGATTACCCGCTACTTGCGCAACGGCGAGGTGCGTACAGGGACATTCGAATAAGTCGAGTGGCGTTGCTCCCGCCCGTGGAGAACTGCGATTGCCCGCCCGCGACCGTGAATCGCGAGACCAGGCATGCCTGAACGATCATCCTTTTCCAATCTATACATCAGCTATCCGAACTATCCGAACTATTCGAACATGAATTGCGGGGTGCACAAATAGTGCGCCACTCTCGCGCAGTATCCCGCACCCCGCAATTCCCAGCGCTCGATGTACTACTGACCGCCTTCCCGAATCGTCAGCGCATTCTTCACCGACGTGACACCGGAAACACCCTTCGCTATCGACGTTGCCTTATCGATCTGCGACGGATCGGTCACACCCCCAGCGAGCGTCACTGCCCCGCCTTTCACGAGAACATTGATCCCCGTCGTATCGACACCGCCCTTCGAAAGCGCCTGAGCCACTTTCTTGCTCAATGCCCGGTTCGCCTTTCTGACGCTGGATTTCGAAGCGCCTTGCGTGGGCGTCGTTGCGCTAGCGGCTTCGCTTCCCTGCGCCCAGGCATTGACGGAAGCAACGACGATCAATGCAGCGCCAGCCAGCTTGAGTGTTTTGAATGCGTTCATTAGTTTCCCCTGTTTAAGTAACTCAACGAAAGATGCTGCCGACTACCTTAAGGTTTCACACTCTCTTGCCTCGCGCCCGTGGCGGCAGCGAGCCGGCTTTGCGCCGGGACGAGCTGGTCGTCCGTGGTCGCCACCAGCCATAGACGCGCGTGTTCCATCAGCTTGCGGTTGTGGTCCTTCAACGGGCCCATCGCGGCTGCCGCCTTCCAGACCACCGGGCCGATCCGGCTCTTGCGGCCCGAGTGCGCGCCTACCAGCAGGCAATAAGGTCCCAACGGAAGCGATACAAACGGCAGACCCGGACTTGCACGCACGCGCCAGTCGATGAATGGCGTCTCGCTGATCAGCAGCGGCGAGGGCAAGCCGTACAGCACACTGAAATCGTACAGCGACAGTTGCTCCCGCACCCCCGCGTACACCCGCCGGATATCGTCGACAACCGCCGCACGGATTTCGTCTTCGAACATCGGCTCCTGGGCATAGCGGGCCGTTGCCTCGCGAGCCTCCGCCTGATAGGCGCTGAATAGGCCGAGCTCCACGCAGTCCTGCACGGCGCGTTGAATCTCCGCGACAGAACCCGCCTCATCCGGCGTGCCCAACTGCGCGGCCCGCAAGAACCGGGCAAGCCCGGCTTCCTGGATCGCCGGGCCTTCTGCGGCTACAGTGGCTTCACTGTCCTTGTCGAGCGGCACATAAATGTACTTCTCTGCCGCGAAACGTGATTTCTTGCCTTCATCGAACTTGATTTCGCCATCGGCGTAATCCAGATAGCGTGTCCCTACCCGACCATGCTCCCAAATCCAGTTCTTCAAAAACGGGCGTAGCGGATGCAGTTTTTCTTGATCGGCCATTGGAACCTCCTGGTGCCCCAGTATAGAGCCAATTCGCCTGTTGAAAACCACAGCGAATCACACTCGACGTTCAGGTCGGCGCCGCGCGATGCCGGGCGAGAAACCGGTCCAGTTGCCCCGCGAAGGTTTTGCTGTCGCGTGGACTGTAGGGCGCTGGACCGCCCGTATCGACGCCCGTGCTGCGCAGTTGATCCATCACGGCACGCATGGTCAACCGTTCCTCGATATTCTCGCGGCTAAACCAGCTTCCGCGCGGGTCGAGCACGAAAGCGCCCTTGTCGAGCGCAGCGGCGGCAAGCGGGATGTCCGCGGTAATCACAAGATCGCCGGCCACGGCGAGTTCGACGATGCGGATATCGGCCGCATCCGCGCCCGCAGGTACTTGCATTGACTTGATATACGGCGAAGGCGGCGTCTGCAGATAACGGTTTGCAACGAGCGTCACACACACTTCGGCGCGACGCGCGGCCCGAAACAGCATGTCCTTGATGACAACCGGGCAGGCGTCTGCGTCAACCAGCACTTGCATCTTGTCGCTCCCAATCACTGCATTGCTTCCGTCTGAATTTTTTTCGAGCGCCGTGTGGGCCTCGTCGACCTTGCGTCGGCGCCCGGCTATTTTCTTCGCGCTCTTGCCATCGGCTTTGGCTTGCTGCAACTCGCGCTCACGCTCCGACAGCGCTTTCTCCGCCGCAGCCACCTTGCGTTGTGCATCGCTGCGCAAGATGGCTCGAGGTGCGCTTTGCATCGCATCCGCCTGTCTGCGCCAGGCAGATCATCTGATAAACCGCCATGGCGAGCATGGCGCGAACCATATTACTTCAAAACACGAAAGCGACTCGACAAAGCGGACGTGCTGACGAACGCGCGTCAGAAAAACGGGCGAGGTTTGCTGCTATCCGCATGCCGCCTAGGCGCGCGTGCGTTCGTCAGACGGGCGCACCCTCGCCTGGCGCACCATCCTTCGGCGCGCCGTCTGCTGGTCCGACCGACGCGCCGCCATCGCCGCCATCGCTGTGGTCACCGCCGTGATGCGGCATCTTGTGCGACACCTCGTCGAGCTTGTCGCCGAGCAGGCGGCGCACGACCACATAGAACACGGGAATCAGCAGCAGACCGAGAAACGTCGCAAACAGCATCCCGCCGATCACGCCCGTGCCGATCTCGTGACGTGACGAAGCGCCCGCGCCCGACGAGATCACGAGCGGAAACACGCCGAGAATGAACGCCATCGACGTCATCAGGATCGGACGCAACCGCAGTCGTGCCGCCGTCAGCACCGCGTCGCGCAACGTCATGCCGCGTTGCTGTCCCTCCACCGCGAACTCGACGATCAGGATCGCGTTCTTCGCCGCGAGACCGATCACCGTCACAAGGCCGATCTTGAAGTAGATGTCGTTGGGCACGCTGAAGGTCAGGCAGAACGCGAGCATGCCGAGCATGCCGAGCGGCACCACCAGCAGCACCGACGCGGGTATCGACCAGCTCTCGTACAACGCCGCGAGACACAGAAAAACCACCACGATCGACAACGCCATCAGTGTGGTCGCCGACGACCCCGACAGCAACTCCTGATACGACTGACCGGTCCAGTCACCCGCGAAGCCGCGCGGCAACTGATGGTTGATGATGTCGTTGAGCGTATCGATCGCTTGCCCCGTGGAGTAGCCGGGCGCGGAGTTGCCGACGATCTCGATTGCCGAATAGCCGTTGTAGCGCGGCAGCACCGTCGGCCCGAAGGCCCATTTGGCATTCACGACGCTGGCGAGCGGCACCATGTTGTAGGGGGCAATCGACGTATTGGCGGGCGACGGATCGACGGGTGCGACAAAACCGTTCGAGCCGACGGCGGTGCCGGTGCTGCCCGTCGTGCCCGAACTGCTCTTGCTCGAAGACGCCTGACCCGACGACCCGCCCGCCGTGAAAACGCTCGGCGTGTAGAGGTGCTGAAGCGCGTCGAGCGACATCCGGAACGGCGCATCCGCCTGGATATAGACACGCTTCACGCGGCCGCCGTAGGTAAACTGATCGATATAGAAAGGCGCGAGCTCCATCTCCAGGGTCTGATAAACGTCCGTCAGAGACAGGCCCATCGCCTGCGCCTGCGTACGAT
The DNA here is from genome assembly GCF_020177535.1 of Paraburkholderia sp. XV. Lineage (NCBI taxonomy): Bacteria > Pseudomonadati > Pseudomonadota > Betaproteobacteria > Burkholderiales > Burkholderiaceae > Paraburkholderia > Paraburkholderia sp. XV. Next base: position 30,297 of record NZ_JAGUUD010000041.1, read on the forward strand.
CCACCGCGATGTCCAGTTGCGGCGAGTTCGGCAGCGAGTTCGGCCGGATGCCGAACAGCACAGGACTTTTCGCCGCGCTCGTGAGCAGCGTGCGCTCCGCCTCGCCGAGTTCGGCGCGCGATTGCCCCGAGCGCGCCTGCAGATACATGTCGACGCCGCCGAACTGGCTCAGGCCGCGAATGGTCGGCAGGTTCACGGCGAAGATCTGCGCGTCGGGGATCGACGACAGAATGCGGTTGATCTGCGGGATCATCTTCATTGCCGTTTCGGAGCGGTCCTTCCAGTCGGACAGCTTGATGAACGACATGCCGACGTTTTCGCTCGTCCCGACAAAGCTGAAACCCTCGGGCTGGAAAATGCCCACGATGTCCTTGCCGAGCGGACTGTTGGCGAGCTTGTCGCGCAACTCGGCCATCACGTGATCGGTGCGCTGCAAGGTCGAACCAGATGGCAGGTTGACGAGCGCCAGCACGAAGCCCTGATCCTCGTCGGGCACGAAGCTGGTCGGCAGCTTCGTGTACAGGAAGCCCGTCAGCACCAGCACGATCGCAAATGCCATCATCCAGCGCGGCGCGTGACGCACGGCCTTGCCCACATGGCTGAGATAGTGTTTCGTCGTCCAGTCGAAGGTCCGGTCGAACCAGCGGTAGAACGCGTTTTTCTTCGTCTGATGCTCTGTCCTGAGAATCGCGGCGCACAGCGAAGGGGTGAACGACATCGCCAGAAACGCGGAGAAACCCATCGATACCGCAATCGTCAGCGCGAACTGCGCGTAAATGATGCCCGTTGCGCCGGGCTGCAGCGCGGACGGCACGAACACCGCCGTCAGCACCACCGTGATCGCGATGATGGCGCCCGTGATCTGCTTCATCGCCTTGCGGGTCGCCTCGCGCGGCTCCATATGCTCCTCGCTCATGATGCGCTCGACGTTCTCGATCACGACGATCGCATCGTCCACCACGATGCCGATTGCGAGCACCATGCCGAACAGCGTCAACTGGTTGAGCGTGTAATGCAGCGCCGAAAGACCGATGAAGGTGCCCAGCAGCGCGACGGGAATCACCAGCGTCGGAATGATGGTCGCGCGCAGGTTCTGCAGGAAGATCAACATCACGAAGAACACCAGCAGGATCGCCTCGATCAGCGTGCGGATCACGTCCGTGATCGATGCGGTGATAAAGGGCGTGGTGTCGTACGGCACGCTCCATGTGACGCCTTCGGGCAGGTCGCGCGCTAGCGTATCCATCGTCGCCTTGACGGCCTTTTCGACCTTCAGCGCATTCGCGCCCGGCAGCAGGAACACGGCAAGACCGCCGGCCGGCTTGCCGTTGTACACGGGCGCCTGTCCGTAAGTCTGCGAGCCGAACGAGACGCGCGCCACGTCGCTCAGTTTGACCGTGGTGCCGTTGCTGTTCGATAAGACGATGATGTCGCGAAACTGCTGGAGCGACGAAAAAAGACTGTCGCCGGAGACGGTTGCCGTGAACACCTGGCCCTTCACGGCAGGATCGGCGCCGAGCGAACCGGCCGCGAATTGCGCGTTCTGTCCGCTCACGGCGTTGAGCACCTGCGTGGTCGACAGGCCGTAGCTCTGCAGCTTGTCGGGATCGAGCCAGATGCGCACCGCGTATTCCGAACCGAGCAGCGTCGTGTTGCCGACGCCCGTCACCCGGCCGATCACCGGCTGGATCTGCGACGCGAGAATGTCGGAGAGCCGCCCCGCGTCGATCGACGCATTGTTCGACTGCAGCGCGATGAACAACAGAATGTCCGGGCTCGACTTCGCCACGATCACGCCCTGCTGCGTCACCTGCGAGGGCAACAGCGGCTCGGCGAGCGTGACCTTGTTCTGCACCTGCACCTGCGCAATGTCCGGATTGGTGCCCGTCGCGAACGTGAGGATGATCTGCGTCTGGCCATTCGAGCTCGACGTCGAACTGAAGTACAGCAGATTGTCGATGCCCGTGAGCTGCTGCTCGATCACCTGCGTCACGGTCGATTCCATCGTCTGCGCGCTCGCGCCCGGATATTGCGCCGTCACGGTCACTTGCGGCGGCGCGATGTCCGGATACGAATCGATCCCCATGCCGCGCACGGCGATGATGCCGAACAGGCAAATCAGGATCGCGATGACCCACGCGAAAACGGGACGGTCGATAAAGAAACTCGGCATGAGCGCTCTCCTACTTCGCCATGCCGGCCGAAGCCGCTGCGGCCGATGATGCCGCCGCGCCCTGAGAAGAAGCCGCTGCGCCCGATGAACCCGGCGGCTGCCAGGCGACCGTTTTGACGGGCGCCCCTTCATGCGCGAACTGGACGCCCGTCACGATGACCTCGTCGCCATCGTTCAGGCCGTGCGTCACGATCCAGTTGTTGCCGAGGCTATTCATCGTCTCGACATCCCTGCGCACCACCTTGCCGTCCCCCCCGACCAGCAGCATATAGGCGCCCGTCGTATCGCGCAGCAAGGCCTGCTGCGGCACCAGGAACACATTGTTCTGGCGGCCGAAATCGACCGTCAGCGAGACGAACATGCCAGGCAGCAGACGCCGCTGCGGATTCGCGACCAGCGCGCGCAGATTGACGGCGCCCGTCGATGCATTCACCGTCACGTCGGAGAAATCGAGTGTGCCCGGGTTGCCGTATGCCGCGCCGTTGGGCAACGCGATACGCACCGAGACCTGGTTCTGCTGCGCAAGGTCGACTGAGCCGCCCGTTTGCGATTGCTGCAAGGTCGCGAGATCGGCCGAGCTGATGGTGAAGTTCACGTACATCGGGTCGATCTGCTGGATGGTCGTCAGCAGTGTGCCGTTGCCGCCCGTGTCGGTCGTGCTGCTGCCGACCACCGCGCCCGCCGTCACCTGCTGCTGGCCCGCGATGCCGCCGATCGGCGCCGTCACGCGCGTGTAATCGAGCGAGATGCGCGCGCTCTGCACCGTCGCCTCGTCGGCTTTCACCTTGGCGGCCGCGCTGCGCTCGGCAGCGTCGGAATTGTCGACGGTCTGCTGCGAGATCGAGCCGACGGGCAGCAGTTTGCGGTTGCGCTCGGCGGTGATGTGATCGTTGATATAGGTGGCGCGATCCTGGGCGAGGATCGCGAGATCGTTGTCGAGCTGCGCGCGATAGAACGTCGGATCGATTTCGAACAGCAGTTGTCCAGCCCGCACCTGCGAGCCTTCCGCGTAATTGCGCTTGAGCAATACGCCCGAGACGCGCGCCGTGACATTCGAGCTGTAGTACGGCGACAGGCGTCCGACAAAGTGCCGTTCGAGCGGCACCGACTGCGCCTGCACCTTCACCGTCGAGACCTGCGGCGGCGGTGGCGGCGGCGCCTTTTTCGAGCACGCGCCCAGCACGATCAGACACAGACATAACAACGACACGCGTTCCAAACGAGACTTCATGAGAACTCCGTTGTTGCGTAACACGGGCGTGCCCGGGCGGCTTGTCTGCATGCCGGCGTTCCCGTGAAGATTGAATCGTTTCGAACTGCGTGCGCGTCAATGCGTCATTCGTGACAACCGTGTTCAGTCGGCGGAACTGGCGGATTGCTGCGCGACAGGCCGTACAGCGCTTCCCGAGGCCGGGGATGCCGCGCTGGCGTCATCGCGCTGCCAGCCGCCGCCGAGATTCTTCACGAGCAACACGTGGTTCTGCGCAAGCAAGGCCTGCGTATCGCGCAGACTCTGTTGCGCCTGGATCAACGTCAGCCGTTGATTCAACACGTTTTGCTGGCTGACCGCACCGGCATTGAACTGCGCCTCTTGGCTCGCGAACAGCCGCGCGTTGCTGTCGAGCACACGCGCGAACGCGCTTTCCTGCGCCCGCAGGTGATTCATCGACGACAGGCTGTCTTCCACGCTCTGGAATGCCGAGAGCACGGTATTGCGGTAGTTGGCCACGTCTTCGTCATACGTGGCGCGCGCCTCATGCACGGCCGCGGTACGCGCGCCGCCGTCGAAAATGGTTTGCGCCAGATCTGGCCCGAGCGTCCAGTAGCGGTACGGCACCGTGAACAGATGGGCGAGCGTGCTGTGCGCGAAGCCGCCTTCAGCCGAAAGCGTCAAGGTCGGGAAAAACGCGGCTTCGGCCACGCCGATGCTCGCATTCGCAGCGGCTGCCGTGCGCTCGGCGCTGACCACGTCGTAACGCCGCTCAAGCAGTTGCGAGGGCAGCGACGTCGGCACGGCGGGCGCAACGAAGTGATAGTCGGGATCGGGCGGGATGCTGAACGACTCGGGCGGCACGCCCGCCAGCACGGCAAGCGCGTGCTCGTCATGTTCACGGTTGATTTCCGTCGTCTGGAGATCGGCGATCACCGTTTGCAGATCTTCTTGCGCGACCAGCACGTCGTCGTTGGAGGCGCCGCCCTGGGCGTAGGCCGTCTGCACGATCGCAAGGATGCGCCCGTAAGCGTCCAACTGGTCCTTCAGCGCGCGGATGTCGTAGTCGGCTTGCCGCAGCTGGAAGTAATCGGTCGCGACGCTCGCCGCAATCGAAATGCGCTCGCCGGCGAGTTGCGCATCCGAAGCTTGCGCGTTGGCCTTCGCTGCTTCGATCTGGCGCCGTACCTGGCCCCACAGGTCCAGTTCCCAGCTGACGGCTCCGAACGCCACCACGCTATTGCCCGCCCCGCCCGCCGCCGACGACGTCGAACCGGACGCGCGGCTCGCGCTCAGCGCGGCGACGTTGCCGCCGGAGCGCGCGCCGGACAGACCGGCCGTCACGGTCGGAAAGAGGCCCGCACGGTTCGCCTCGACTGTCGCGAGCGCGAGACGATACGCGGCCTCCGCTGCGGCGATCGACTGGTTCGCCCGCAAGGCCTGATCGACGAGGTCGTTCAGCTTGTCGTCGCCGTACATTCGCCACCATGTACTGTCGATCGCGGCCTGCGGGTTCGCATCGGCGCGCTGCCAGTCGACGCCTTCCTTGAATCCGTCCGGAATCTGCGCTTCGGGTCTGCGATAGTCCGGGCCCATCATGCAAGCGGCCAACGACATGACGACGACGAGCACAGCCCCGCCGAGCGCCGCGAACCGCCATTGCGTCGTTCCACATCCTGCGCGCACAACACTCGACGCACGCGAAACTGCTTTCATGCCTTTGCCTCCATCGACTGGATAGGCATTCCAACACGATCGATTTACTTCGTATGACTAATTGAATTGAATGAAAATCGACAATGTTTTGAAAGTTTTTTTACCGGGTCAAACACCCTGCGGTAAAAATCCTGACCGCCTGCTTTGCGATCGTTTGACGTCTCGCTGCGCTCGGGCGCCGCGTGCCCATGAGCAGCATTCTGGCGCGCACACCGCCTAGCACCAGATACACGAACTGCTCGGTGGCGAGCTCGACGTCGTCGAATTCGAGCTCGCCGTTTTCGATCGCTGCGCGCAGATAGCCTTCGAGCGGTTCGATGCCGATCAGCCGTCCTCGCTCCTGGTAAAGCCCGGCCGAGAGCGCGGGAAAACGGCGTGTCTCGACCAGCAGCACCCAATAAAGCTGCGTCATCTCATCGCGAGTGCCGATGTCGAGCAGATGCAGCGCCGCTCTTTCGAGCACGTCGACGGGTTCGCCGCCGCTCGTGACGATGTGCCGGAGCTGCTCCTGCCAGGTCCGCCCCAGTGTTTCCAGAATCGCGCTAAACAACTGCTCTTTGCTGCCGAAATGACAATAAAGCGTCTTCTTCGCCACGCCCGCATCGCGAGCAATGTCGTCGAGACTGGTCTCCCGGAAGCCAACCGTCAGGAAGCGTTTTTTGGCGCTTGCGACCACCGCGCGAAGCCGAGCCTTCGACTCGCATCGCGTCAAGCGCCCACCCGGCCCGTGCTTGCGATCTGGATTCATGGCGTCCGAAAACGCACCGCATGGAAACTCTACTGGCGAGTTTCCACTTCGTGTCTTCAATAAGGGACGTGCCATGCGCACGCGCCGACAACCACAGCCTCACGCAGTATAGTCAATGAAATCCGCTTGGGGCCTTCGACAATTAACTATTGTTGTTCGTGCAATTGAATCGTTCACCGCCACTTACTGGCAACTTCCGTGCACAGATATGATTCATTTGATCGACTGCTATTGGGCTGGCAATTTTCGCGTGGTCACAAAAAGGACATGGAGATGAAGACGAGCTATGAGCTTTATGGCGCGCCGACAGGGAACTGTATTCGCGCCGCCATTGCGCTGGAAGAAGCCGGCTTGCCGTACGCGGTCCGACCCGTCGATCTTGCGAGCGGCGAGCATCGAAGCGCAGCGTATCTTGCGCTCAACCCCGCGGGAAAAGTGCCCGTACTGATTGAAAGGCAACAGAACGTACCGCCTGTCGTGATCGCGCAATCGAACGCGATCATTCTCTACGCTGCGGAGAGACCGCCGGGTCGCCTGTTACCGGACGACTCGCTTGCCCGATCCGTCGTCTATGAGCGGTTCTTCTTTTTCGTGACCGACGTGATAGCCGTCAGTCACGCTGCTTTTTTTCTGCGTGGCGCGGGTGTGCCGGCGGGGCAAACGCTGCTCGTCGAACGGATGCTTGCCGCACTCGAATCGGCGGAGCGGTATGTCAGTGACGATGCGTACATGGCAGGAAAGACATTTTCGATCGCGGACATCGCGGCCTTCACGATCACTCAGTCGGTCAAGTCACAACTGCCCTGGGCTCGATTGCCGAATCTGCGCCGCTGGTATGAACAGGTCGAGGCGAGGCCCGCGCTCGCGCGGGGCCTCAAGGCGTTTGATCCGGGTTGAACGAAGCGAAGCCGCTAGTTCAGCGACACGCCATCGAAGCGATGACTGCCGAGCGGCGAAAACACCAGTCCGCTGACACGTTTCGATGCGGGCAGTGAAACGATCGAATGCGCGACAGGCGTATACGGCACCTGCTGTTTGAAGATGACCTGTGCCTGCTCGTAAAGACGCGTGCGCTCATTCGTGTCCGACGTTTCGCGCGCCTTCTCGATCAGCCCGTTGAACGCCGGATCGCACCACTTCGATACATTGCTGCCACCCACCGCGGCACAGCCGAGCAAGGTGCCGAGCCAGTTGTCGGGATCGCCATTGTCGCCGGACCAGCCGTACAGGATCGCGTCATGTTCGCCGCCCTGCTTCGCACGCCGGTTGTACTCGCCCCACTCGTAACTGACGATCTTCGCGCGCACGCCGATTTTCGCCCAGTCCTGCTGGATCAGTTGCGCCATCAGATGTGCATTGGGATTGTAGGGACGCTGCACGGGCATCGCCCACAACGTGAGATCGAAGCCGTCGGGAAAGCCCGCCTGTGCGAGCAGCGCCTTGGCCTTTGCGGGATCGTGAGGCGCATCCTTCAGTTCCTTGTCATATGACCATTGCGCGGGCGGCATCGGATTGGTCGCCACCGTCGCGTTGCCGGAGAACACGGCCTGGATGATCGCGGGCTTGTCGATAGCCATGTCGAGCGCGCGGCGAACATCGAGCTTGTTCAACGGGGCGTGCTGTGTGTTGTACGCGACGAAGCCCACGTTGAAGCCGACACCCGAAACGAGCGTCAGCGACGGATTGCGCCTGACCACGTCGAGGTCGGCTGGCCGCGGGAATACCGACACCTGACATTCGCCGTTCGCCAGTTTCTGGATGCGCGCCGCCGGGTCCGGCGTGATCGAGAACACCAGATGCGCGAGCTTGACGTCGTCGGGCCGCCAGTAATCGGGATTCGCGTCGTAGCGGATCAGCGCATCCTTCTGATAGGAGCGGAACGCAAACGGCCCGGTTCCGACCGGCAACTGGTTGATATCGGCTTCACGATGCGCCTCCGTCAGCTTCGCGGCATATTCGGCGGATAGGATCGACGCGAAGCTCATCGCGAGATTGCGTACGAAGATCACGTCGGGCTCTTTCAGGCGAAAACGTACGGTAGTCTCGTCGACCCGGTCGATACTCTCGATGTTCTTCGCGAATCCGAGATCGCTGAAATACGGAAAGCTCGTCGGATAGGCTTTGCGGAATGGATCGTCGGCGTGCAGCATCCGGTTGAACGTGAACAGCACGTCGTCGGCATTGAACTCGCGCGTCGGTTTGAACCATGCGGTTGTCTGGAACTTCACGCCTTTGCGCAGGTGAAACGTGTATGTGCGCTGATCGGCGGACACATCCCAGCTCGTCGCCAGAGCGGGTTCGAGATCAAGCGTGCCGCGCCGGAACTGCACGAGTTCGTTGTAGACGGTGTTGGTGCTCGCGTCGAAATCGGTGCTGGTCGTATGCTGGCCCGGATCAAAACCGGCCGGACTGCCCTCCGAGCAGAAGACGAGCGTGCCGGATGGCGCCGCCTGAGCTGCAGCGGACAACACCGTAAGGCTAAGCACGAATGAAATGCGGGATAGGATGCGCCGGACAGGCGCGGGGTCACGAAGCGGTCGGGAAATCATCACGATTAGAATAGTTGCGGGTCAAATGCGAACGACGAACGTGGAGTGTCTCCGCGCATCGCATCGAACCGCCACCAATTAATCCGCACATCGTTATATGCGGTTCTGCTTAATCAGCCGCGTGCACCGGGCAGCATCAGAACTTCGGCAGTCCCGGCGGATTGGTTTCCGAGCGGCTCAACGCTTCCGACTGAATGCCCCAACGCGCGAGCGACCGCGTGTAGCTGCCGTCGGCGATCAGACCGTTCGTCGCGAGGGTGAGCGCATCGACGAGACCGCTGCCTTTGCGCGTCGCAATCGCCACGTCGGCGCGTGCGGGCCAGCCCGCGTTGACCGTCCCCACCTGCCGGATCGCGCCTGTGGTTGCGGCGTCGTAGGCCAGCGGTGCGTTCGGATTGAACACGGCATCCGCGCGTCCCGACAGCAAGGCGCCCCGGCTTGCGGCATCGTCATCGAAGTACTGGATTTCGATGGCCGCGAGTCCTTTTGCTACGTTCTGCCTGTCCCATTCAAGAAGAATCTTTTCCTGAATCGTGCCGGAGCCCGTAATCAGCTTGAGACCCGCAATGTCGTTCGGCGCAGAGATCTTTCTGATGGGACTGGCCGTTCGCACATAGAAGCCGTGCAGGCCCTGCCGATAGGTCGTGAAGTCGAATTTCTCCTTGCGCTGCTCGGTCACGCCGACGTTCGAGATCACGGCGTCGTACTTGCCCGAACTCAAGCCGAGCGGCCAGTCAGCCCATGCTATCGGTATGATCTGCAGCTTGAGCCCGAGCGAGTCGGCGATCAATTGCGCGTAGTCGGCATCCGATCCGACCACGGTTCGCGCATCGGTCGCATACGTGGCCGTCGGCGGCAAATGCGGCGAAATGGCCACGGTGAAGTACCCTTCCTTGACGAACCGATAGTGGTTGCCGATCGCCGCAAGCGCGGCGGCATTCTGTCGTGTGCGGACTCTTCCCGGCTGCTGCGGGCTGAGGTCGACGGCGGCCCCTGCCTCTGCGTCGTGAAGAAAAAGCGCGCCCAGCGCGAGGCTCGCGAGTATGAAGTGGCGGCGGTCTGTCATCGTAGGGTTGCGAAGGTCATCACAAGACACGCGAGAGAAACTCGCGCGTTCGGCTATGCTGCGGCGCGTTCAGTACTGTCGACGGCGGCCCTTGCTCGATCACGCGGCCGTGATCCATGAACACGATCGTGTCCGCCACTTCGCGCGCAAAGCCGATTTCATGGGTAACGGTCACCATCGTCGTGCCGGAACGCGCGAGCGCCTTGATGACGTCGAGCACCTCGTTGACGAGTTCGGGATCGAGCGCTGACGTGGGTTCGTCGAACAGCAGCACTTTGGGTTTCAACGCAAGCGCGCGTGCAATCGCCACACGCTGCTGCTGACCGCCCGACAACTGACGCGGCCACGCCTGCGCTTTCGAATCGAGGCCAACGCGTGCAAGCAGACTGCGCGCAAGATGCTCCGCTTCCGTCCTCGACAGACGCCCCAGCGCGACAGGTGCCTCGACGATGTTTTCGAGCACCGTCAGATGCGGAAACAGATTGAAGTTCTGGAACACCATCCCGACATCGACACGGCGACGCAAGATCTCTTTCTCTTTCAATTCGTATAGCGTGTCGTCGACGCGGCGATAGCCGATCAACTCGCCGTCGATGTCGATAAAGCCGTCGTCGACACGCTCGAGGTGATTGATCGCGCGCAACAACGTGGACTTGCCCGATCCGGACTGCCCCAGAATCACCGTGACGCTGCCCGGACGCATCGCCAGCGATACATCGTCCAGCACCTTGAGCGCCCCGAAGCTCTTCGACACATGTTGAATGGCGATCTCCGCGCCCTTGCGCTGCATATCCCAACCAGGATTTCCTACGTGAACCGGATGCGACGCGGGTTGCGGCGCAACCGGTTCACGCCGCGCATCAGCGTCGCGATACCGTATGCCCAGCCGCTTGCGCAACCAGACGAATGCATCGCTGAAAACGGAATCCGGCGCGTTACGCGAGACGCCGCGCGCAAAGTGCCGCTCCACCACCACCTGAATCGCCGACAGCACGGAAAGAATGATCAAATACCAGACGGTCGCGACCATCAGCAAAGGGATGACTTCGAGATTGCGCCGGTAAATGATCTGCACCGTATAGAACAGTTCGGGCATCGCCAGCACATAGACCATCGACGAACCCTTCGCGAGGGCTATCAGATCATTGAATGCCGTCGGCACGATCGAGCGCATCGCCTGCGGCAAGACGATGCGCCTGGTCTGCCGCTGGCGGGGCAAGCCCAGCGCAGCAGCGGCTTCGAACTGGCCGTGATCGACGGAAAGAATGCCGCCGCGAATCACCTCGGCCGAAAAGGCCGCATGATTGAGCGTCAGACCGAGCACGGCCGCAAAAAACGGGCTGATGAGCTCCGTGGTCGGCATGTCGACCAGTGCGATCTTCGTGAATGGCACGCCGATCCAGACCGACTCGTACAGATACCCGAGATTGTTCAGGATCAGCAGCAGCACGATCAATGGAATGGAACGAAACAGCCACACGAACGCCCACGCGCTGCCCGCCAGCAGCGGCGAGCGCGACACTCTGGCAAGCGCAATCGGAATGCCGAGCGCGAAGCCGATCACCGCGCCCAACGCGGTGAGCAGCAAGGTACGGCCAAGTCCAGACAGAACCGGCCCGGAGAGAAACCATTCGGCAAAGACGCTCCAACCCCAGCGCGGATTGCCCAACACCGAATTGAGCACCACGCCGATCAGGATCGCCGCGCACACGGTGCCAAGCGTGCGGGCAGGGTTCCTCGCCGGCACCACGCGGTAGCCCGACCTGTTTCGTGGCGAATCGGCCGGCGCACCGGCAAGCGGCGGATTGGCGAGTTCAGCGGAATCGTTCATCGTCGACACTCCCGCCCTCAAGCCACGTCGGCAAGCGCGTAGCGGCTTTGCTTGCGCGGCAAGCCGAGCTGATCGCGCAGCGTCACGCCCGTCAGCGCGCGCTGGTAGCGCTCGCGCTGTTCGAGTTCAGGGATCACGTAGCGCACGAAGTCGTCGAGACCCTGCGCTTGCACCGCAAAACCAAGGATGAAGCCATCGGCGGCGCCAGCGTCGATCCAGCGGATCAGCTCATCGGCAATCTGCGCGGGCGTGCCGAGAAAGTGGGTTCGCGGCGTGGCCACTTCGAGCGCGACTTCGCGCAGCGTCGAGTTATTCTCGCGGGCCTTTGCCTTGATGCGGTCCGTCGTCGAACGGAAACTGTTCTTGCCGATCTCCCCCAGTTCGGGAAATGGCGCGTCGAGCGGATACTGCGTGAAGTCGTGATGGTCGAAGTATCGGCCCAGATAAGCAAGCGCTTCGTCGATCGTCAGCAGTTCGCGGATTGCACGGTACTTTGCCTCGGCCTCCTCGCGCGTCGCCCCGACGATCGGACTGATGCCGGGGAAGATCTTCACGTCGTCGCTGCTCCGGCCATGTTCGACGGCACTATCCTTTACACGTTGTGCAAAGCGCCTTGTTTCTTCGATCGACACCGAATGCGTGAAGACGGCGTCCGCATACTTGCCCGCGAGCGCAATGCCCGCATCCGATGAACCCGCCTGAAATATGACTGGCTGTCCTTGCGCAGAGCGCTGGATATTGAGCGGTCCCGCAACCTGGAAGAACTTGCCCTTGTGATCGAGTGTGTGCAACTTCGTCTTGTCGAAGAACACGCCGTTTTCGCGATCACGCACGAAGGCATCGTCATCCCAGCTATCCCAGAGGCCCCGCGTCACGTCGAGGTATTCATCCGCGATTTCATAGCGCAGCGCATGCTCGGGATGCGAGCCGCCATAGTTCTTCGCCGTGCCTTCGAGCGGCGTCGTCACGACGTTCCACCCCGCGCGCCCGCCGCTGATCAGATCGAGCGAGGCGAACTGCCGCGCGACGGTAAAGGGATCGCTGTACGAGGTCGACACGGTGCCCGCCAGCCCGATCTTCGACGTGACCGTGGCAAGCGCCGAAAGAATCGAAATGGGCTCGAACCGGTTGAGGAAGTGAGGAATCGACTTATCGTTGATGTAGAGTCCATCCGCGACGAACGCGAACGCGATGCCATGCGCCTCCGCCTTTTGCACGGTCTTGATGAAGAAGTCGAGATTGACGCTCGCATCGGCGGGGCCGCCTGGGTGCTTCCACGAATTCATGTGGCTGCCGGCGCCTTGCAGCATGATGCCGAATGGAATGTTGCGCGTGCTCATGGTGGAGTCCGTCAGTTCGTGAGGTTCGGAAGGGAGGGTCGAGCGCGCGCAGGCGCGATCGTACTGCCGAGCAGTTCGACCGATCTCAGACGCTCCGGATAGCTTTGCAGCGGCGAATCGATAACGAACTCTTCGATGCCATAGCGTTCGCTCAATGCATCGAGTTGCCGCCGCACTTCATCGGCGCTTCCCTTGATGACATGCGGACGTCGTTCGTCGATCCGGTAGTCGCTCGCACCCGTTTGCCTCGCAAATTCCGTTGCCGCTTCCGCCGTACCGAGATTCACGCATTGGCCCGTCGCGAGTTGCAGCCTGAAGATACGCAGCGGACCGACCAGTTGCCGCGCTTCTTCGTCCGTCGGCGCGGCGACGGCATAAAGCGCGAGCAATGGCGCCCGCCCCGTCGCATCGCGGTACGTCTGCAGCGAGCGCTCGATATTCGCCTCGTCGCCATTGAAGTGCCCGGCATAACAGAATTGCCATCCGTGCCGCGCCGCCAATGCGGCACTATCCGGGCTGCCGCCGAGCAGAATGCGTTCAGCCGACTCGGGCGGAATCGGCAACGCAATCGCGCCCGCAAGCGGATGCTCTTCGTCGACGCCCCAGTCGAGGAACGCATTCAATAGCGCGAGTTGCGTTTCGAAGTCCGCCCGGTTCGCCTTGTCGTGCCGCCACTGCAATGCGCGCGTGGTGAACGGCAGTCCACCCGGTGCCTTGCCGACGCCCAGATCGACCCGCCCCGGGCCCAATGCCGCCAGCACCTTGAACGTCTCCGCGACCTTGAAAGGGCTGTAGTGCTGCAACATCACGCCGCCCGAGCCGACGCGGATGCGCGACGTATGCGCAAGCACATGCGAGACGACGATCTCAGGCGCCGAACTCGCGAGCCCTGGCGAGCCGTGATGCTCGGCGATCCAGAAACGCTTGAACCCAAGCGTTTCGGCTCGCTTTGCGAGCTGCACGGTGAATTGCAAGGCGTCCTTCGCCGTGGCGCCGTCGGCGATCGGACTCTTGTCGAGCAAGGAAATCGAATAGGTCATGGCGTTCGGCCTGAAACAGTGGAAAGACGAGTCGACGCATGCACGCAAGCAACCGCATCATCAGGACCTGGGCAGACCCGGCGGATTGGTCGAGGCTTTTTCGATGGCTTCGGAGCCGAGATTCCAGCGGTCGAGCACCGCGTGGTATTGGCCTTTGTGAATGAGATCGTTCAGCGCGATCGTCAGCGGATCGGCGAGCCCACTGCCTTTGCGCGTCGTGACGGCCACTTCGGCGGTGCGCGGCCAACCACCGCTGACGGTGCCCACCTGACGCGTCTTGCCCTGCTTCGCAGCGTCGTACAACAGAACGGCATTGACGCTGAAGATCGCGTCCGCGCGCCCGGATTGAAGCGCGACGGACTTCACGGCATCGTCGTCGTAGTACTGCACCGTGATCGGCTTCAGCCCATGCGCGATATTCTGACGATCCCATTCGAGCAGGATCTTTTCCTGATTCGTGCCCGCATCGGTTATCACGCGCAGGCCGGCGATGTCCTTCGGTTCCTTGATCGACCTGATTGCACTATCCGTCTTCACGAAGAAGCCGAGCTGGTCGCGGCGATAGGTCGAGAAATCGAATTTGGCCTTGCGCTCTTCCGTCACCGTGACATTGGAAATCACCGCATCGACCTTCCCGGAGGCGAGCGCAAGCGGCCAGTCGGGCCACGACAGAACCACCACGTTCAGCTTGCGCCCGAGGCTATCCGCCACGAGTTGCGCGAGATCGGGATCGAAGCCGACGACTGTTTTCGCGTCCGTCGCATAGGTGCTGATGGGCGGATGCGCCGGCACGATGCCAATGGTCAACGTATCTTTGACCACGAACTGAAAACTCGCAGGCACGGCCTTGATCGCCGCCGGGTCCTGCTCTGTGCGGATGCGTCCGTTCTGCTCGGGGCTCAGATCGAAACCCGTTGCGGCGAGCGCGCTATTGCTCACATACAACGCCATGCCCGTCATGGCGGCCAGTACGAGCGACGACAATTGCAGACCCAGTCTCATAGTCCGTCCGATGTTGTGTTGAATTGAAGTGAATGCCGGAGGCGACCGTTAGCGCGTAGCGAGATCGGTGTCTTTGGCTCTCAGGTCTTCCAGCGTGCCGGTGCGATGCGGTTCCAGCAGGTCCTTGCCGAAGCGAAGATGTACGTGCACTTCAGGCGGCAGTGCGCTATCGAACAACTTCGCGTAACCCGTCTTTTCGTAAAGTGCCCACGCTTCGGGTTGTTTGAACCCGGTTGTCAGATAGACGCGCGTGTAGCCCTGTTCGAGCGCGCGAAGTTCCAGTTCCTGGACGACGCGGCGCGCGAGACCCTGACGACGCAAATCGTCGCGCGTCCAGATGCGTTTAAGTTCGGCTGTTCGTGCATCGTAGCGTTTGAATGCGCCACCGCCGATCGTCTCGCCATCGCGGATCAACAGAATGAATGCGCCTTCAGGGGACGCGAAGAGTTCGGCCGGATACCGCGACATCTCTTGCGCGGCGGCGGCGCCTCCGTCCTTGCGGAAATCCTCGTAGCGCGTCGCATATTCCCACTGCAACGCGTCTAGCAATGGTTTCGCGCGTGGATCTCGAGGGGTGGTGTCAACGACGATCGTGCTCATGAATCATCGACAGCGATGTCGATCTGCGTTCAGGAGCTCATACGATAGCGCCAGGTCACGACGGCGCTAAACAAGCAATTTCTATATGAATATCGTGCGATGCAAATGAATCGAATCGCGCACACAAGTCATGCAATGACGATTGAATACGGTAATGCCACAGTGAAATTCGCGCTTCGACATACGTTCCAGAAAGGGCCGATCAAACGTACGAGCGATCTTCGTCCGCCAGATGGAAGAGACAGTCGCCTCGCTTCACGAGAGCGGGTACGCGTTTGCAGACTACCTCTCCATCGCTCGCGAAGTGACAGGTCACTGGCTCCTTGAGCGGCGTATCGGGAAAATGGATGCGCGCGGCTGGCTGACCGGCACGAACGCGCTGCCCCAACTCGACGAGCGGTTCGTATATACCGTTGTCGTACGCATAAACGTAGTGCCGCGCACCCGCGACGCGCAGAAAGCGCGTATCGGCAGGGGGCGCTGCGGGAACGAGTGGACCATGCAGCAGGCCGATATGCGCCAAAAAATGCAGCAAACCCTGCCTTGCTTCATTCAGCAACAGCGGATTGACCGCACCACCGCCACCAATTTCAGCTGTGATCGAGAGCGCGCCCTGACGGCGCGCCGCCGATGCCGCATGCACGGGATTCTCCGCGTGCAGGAACGCGTTCGGCAAGCCGAACGCCTGCAATGCCTGCACCAACTGGCGCCGTTCCTCTTCATCGCGTGGATCGATCGCGAGCATGTTGTTGCCGTGGTAGAGCAGCGAGCTGCCGCCAGAATGCAGATCCAGCAGGAAATCCGCGCGCGCCAGCAACTCATGCTCGATGTAATGCGCAATGATCTGCGTCGGAGAACCTGAAGGATCGCCCGGAAAAGCGCGGTTCAGGTTTCCGTCATCGAGTGGAGACGTGCGTAACCCTGCTTCTGCCGCAGGCGCGTTGGCCGTCGGCAGCAGGATCAACTGACCCGAGACGTCGTCTGCGTCGATCTGCCGGATCAGTTCGGACACGAGAATCTGGCCTTCGTATTCGTCGCCGTGGTTGCCCGCCATGACCAGCACGACAGGCCCCGCCGCGTTGCGTATCGAGGCGATGGGAATGGGCAGCCAGCCGTAAGCCGAGCGGTGCACGGAGTGAGGCAAACGCAGATAGCCGCTATGTTTGCCCTGCGCGTCGAAATCGATTTCGCTGCGAACGGGATTGCGTGGATTTCGGATCGGGTTCATTGCATCGCCAGGTGAGATGACTCATGTCGCTACCAATCGATATGGCGAAGCTTATACCCGAAGGAAACCAGGCACGTTCAACGGAAACTGAAAATAGATATCAGCCTTTGTTCTTTCCAGGGACCGCGCGCAACTCAAAGCTCGAATCGATCCCGCGTCGTCACATAGTCGCTCGCGCCGAACCGGCCCACGGGAAAGTAATGCTGCAATCTGACACGCCACGCGTCGCGATCGATCAGTTCGTCCCGCGCGTGCAGCACCAGCACCTTGCCGATGAAGATATGCCGGCTCGCTGTCTCAAGCGTCTCCCAAAGCTCGCATTCGAACGCAACGGGCGCCTGCGCGATGCGCGGCGGCTTGATGCGCGTCGACGGCAGCGCGGTGAAGCCCACTTCGTCAAGCTCGCTGACGGTCGACGCAAAGCGCTCGCCGCAACGATGCATCTGCTGTGCGATCGCCTCGTCGGCAAGATGCACGACGAACTCCTTTTCGCGCGGAATGTTCACTGCCGTGTCCTTCAGCGTGCCGTCCGCCAGCCGGTTGATACTGATCATCACAATGGGCGGCTCCTCGCCCAGCATGTTGAACATCGAGAACGGCGCGGCATTCACCGTGCCGTCAACGCCGAGCGTGGTCACGAGCGCGATGGGGCGCGGCACGATCAGGCTCGCCATCAGCTTGTAGCGCTGGTACTCGGTGATCGCTTCGAAGTCGATTTCCATGTCACTCCATCACGGTTTGTCGATCGGGTTCGATGCCGAGCAGCTGCGCCAGCCGTTTTTTGCCAGGCATGCGCGACGTTTCGATACGCGCCTCCAGACTCCGGAGATGCGCGGTCATATGCGCAATCGCGCCGTCGGCATCGCGAGCTTCCAGACAATCGAGAATAGCGGTGTGTTCGTCGTGCTCGCACGGCGCGTTGCCGACCGGCTCGTATGCACCGACGATCAGCGAACAGCGCGAAATCAGTTCGGTGAGATAGCGTTCGAGGGTCGCGTTGCCCGCCAGCGCGGCGATGCGCAGATGAAACTCGCTGGCAAGCCGCGCCCATGAAGGCTGGTCGAATCGATGCATCGCCTCGTGCTCGTCGGCAAGCTGTCTGCGCAGCGCGCCGATATCGTCGACGCTCGCGCGTTGCGCTGCGAGCTCGACTAGTGCGCGTTCCACCGCGCAGCGGGCCTCGAAAATCTCGCGTGTTTCCTCACGCGTCGGTTGCGCAATGACAGCGCCTTTGTTCGGACGCAAGACGACGATGCCGTCGTGTGCGAGCTTCTCCAGCGCGCGCCGCACCACCGCGCGCCCGACGCCGAACAGCGCGCACAACTCCGGCTCGGGCAGCTTGGTGCCCGGCGTAAGCCTGCGATTCAACACGCCTTCGAAGATCGTTTGATAGATGCGGCCATCCGCGTCCGCCCGATCGCGCTTCGCGCGCTGCATTCCCGCCTGCACGGCACTCATACGGCTTGCGCCGCTACGGGCACGGCCTCGTCGGCATGGCGCGCGATGGCGCCCGGCGTGGTGAGCCAGATGTCGTCGCGCACACTGTCGATATGCGCGAGCGCGCGCCGCAAGTGCCGCAACCGGTACGGCTGCCCGACGATGTACGGATGCAGCGCGATGCCCATGACAAGCGGCGGCGCAGTGCACGCGCGCTGCGTTTGCTCGAGCATCTCGTCGAACTGGTCGATGATCATGTCCGCGAAATCGCGCATGTCCATCTGCCGCGCCATGATCATCGGCAGATCGTTCAGCTCCTGGGGATATGGAATCGACCACAGCGGCCCGCCGTTCGTTTGCATACGCACGGGCCGGTCGTCGTGGCACCAGTTGAGCGTGTAGCGATACCCCGTCTCGGCGAGCAGGTCCGGCGTGCGGTGCGACTCGGAGATCCATGGCGACAGCCATCCCGCCGGCTCCGCGCCCGACTGCTCGTACATGCGCGAGCGGCAATGGGCCAGCAGCGCGCGTTCGCCGTCCTCGTCGAGATCGCTCTGGCGCTGCGCGTTGGTGTGACCGTGCGCGATCAGTTCGTCGCCGCGCGCGACACAGGCATCGACGAGTTCCGGGCAGTGATCGTAAAGCGACGTGTTGATGAGCGTGCCCGCCGGCATGTCAAACGAATCGAACAGTTCGATGCAGCGCCAGGCACCGACGCGATTGCCGTACTCGCGCCAGCTGTAGTTCAGCACATCGGGCTGCGGAGACAGCGGCCCTAGCGCCGCGCCCAGTCCCTCGCCGAACGCGAAGTGCTCCAGGTTGAAGCCGAGGTAGACCGCGAGCCGCGCGCCGTTCGGCCAGTGGTACGCCTCGCCTTCATGAATCGGCTGATAGCCGAAGCGGCCATGTGTTTTCGGTGAATCGAATGAACTGGACGGCTCGCGCTTGAAGTCGTTCATTGTCGGTGTGAATGATCCGGTTTGGTTAGGTTGTGCCCCAATCCGAACGGAACCTGCACTGCGATTGCACACGCAACGGATCCCAAAGTGCAGACGATCGAGGTCCGCAATCGTGTGCAATATGCGCGCCAACCTGTCGACACGCATTGTCAGCGGGCCTTGCGGCACGCGTGCGAGTCCATCCCGGCGGCAGACCCGATTGCGAATGGCATATGACTTGCAGAAGCTCCCGGCTGCATGCTTCGTGCGCCCTATTTCATCCGCGTTTCCTGACAGGACACACCTTCATGGTTCAGCCGGCCTCAACCGTGGTTCATGCAAGCCCCGCCGACATCGAGCTAGTACACGTTTCGAAGCGTTATGGCGATTCGCTCGCCGTCGATGCCATCGACCTGCGCATTCCCGGCGGCGCCTACTGTTGCCTGCTTGGCCCGTCGGGCTGCGGCAAGACATCGACGCTGCGCATGATCGCGGGTCACGAGTCGGTTTCCGAAGGCGACGTGCTGATCGGCGGGCGCAACGTGACACATGAGCAGCCCGCCTCGCGCGGCACGGCCATGGTGTTTCAGAGCTATGCGCTGTTCCCGCATCTGTCCGCGCTCGACAACGTCGCGTTCAGTCTCAAGATGCGCGGCGTCGCCAAAGAGGCGCGCAGAAAGCGCGCGGCCGAACTGCTCGAACTCGTCGCGATGTCGGACTACGCGAGCCGCCGGCCCGCACAGCTTTCGGGCGGCCAGCAGCAGCGCGTCGCGCTCGCTCGCGCGTTGCTCAACGAGCCGCGCTGCCTGCTGCTCGACGAACCGCTGTCCGCGCTCGATCCGTTCCTGCGCGTGCAGATGCGCGCCGAACTCAAGCGCTGGCAAAAGGAACTCGGGATTACTTTCGTCCACGTCACCCATTCGCAGGAAGAAGCGATGGCGCTCGCCGATCTCGTGGTGGTGATGAGTCACGGTCATATCGAACAGACAGGCACGCCGTTCGAAGTCTTCAACCGGCCGCGCACGGAGTTCGTCGCGCGCTTTCTGGGCGGCCATAACGTGCTTGGCGCGAAGGGCGGTCTCTTCACCGTGCGCGCCGACCGCTTGCGCATCGCGCCGCAAGGCGTCACGCCGGGCACGAGCGCGGGCGAAAGCGGCTTGAGCCGCATCGGCGGCCTCGCCTGCACGGTGCGGGAAGCCGAATATCAAGGCACGCATTTGCGCATCACGCTCGATCCGCAGGACGGCTCACCCGCACTCGTGTCCCTGATGAGCGACGCCGACTACGATCCGCAACGCCTCGGCCCGAATGCGCGCGTGACGGTCTGGTGGGACGAGCAGAACGCCCATCCGCTGGCGGCCTAGCAAGTGCACTGACAACGACAACGCAACGACAATTCTTTAGAGGAGAGACGCAATGAACGACGACAAAGTGGCCGCAAACGTACAACAGGCTGGAGAAGAGACGGCAGGAAAGGGCATATCGCGCCGCACGTTCATCAAGGGTGCGGTCGCGGCTGCGGGCATCGCTGGTTTTCCGTACGTGCACGCTCAGGAGAAGATCACGTTGCGTTACCTCGGCACTGCCGTCAACCAGAGCGCCGACATTGCGAAGAAGTTCAAGGAAGACACGGGCATCGAGATCCAGTACATTCCCGTCACCACCGATGACGTGACCAAACGCATCATCACGCAGCCCAATTCGTTCGATATCGTCGACACCGAGTACTTCGCGCTCAAGAAGCTGATCCCGGCGGGCACGCTCGCGGGCATGGACGCCAAACGTATCAAGCTCGCCGACAAGATCACGCCCGTGCTGACAAAGGGTGAAGTGGACGGCAAGAAGATCGGCGATCAAGGCACCGCGCCGAAGAAGGTGATGTTCCTCAAGGGCCCGCGTTCGACTGAATTCTCCGCGACGCCGACCGAGTGGATGACGCTGATCCCCACCACGTACAACGCCGACACGCTCGGCATTCGCCCCGACCTGATCGCGCGGCCCGTGACGACGTGGGCGGACCTGCTCAATCCGCAATTCAAGGGCAAGGCGGCGCTGCTCAACATTCCCGCCATCGGCATCATGGACGCGGCAATGGCCATCGAAGCGATGGGCCGCGTGAAGTACGGCGACAAGGGCAACATGACGAAAGCCGAGATCGATCAGACCATCAAGATCCTGATCGAGTCGAAGCGCGCCGGCCAGTTCCGTGCCTTCTGGCGCGACTTCAACGAGAGCGTGAACCTGATGGCGTCGGGCGAAGTCGTGATCCAGTCGATGTGGTCGCCCGCCGTCACGAAGGTCCGCACCATGGGCATCGCCTGCAAATTCCAGCCGCTGAAAGAAGGCTATCGCTCGTGGGCGTCGGGCTTCGGCTTTCCGCGCTCGCTGCAGGGCAAAAAGCTCGATGCCGCGTATGAATTCGTCAACTGGTTTCAGGACGGCTGGGCGGGCGCTTATCTGATGCGCCAGGGCTACTACCCCGGCGTCACGGAAACGGCGCGCACGCATATGCAGGCCTACGAATGGGACTACTGGATGGAGGGCAAGCCCGCAGCGCAGGACATCAAGGCGCCCGACGGCCAGCTGCTCGAAAAAGCGGG
Source organism: Paraburkholderia sp. XV (assembly GCF_020177535.1). NCBI lineage: Bacteria > Pseudomonadati > Pseudomonadota > Betaproteobacteria > Burkholderiales > Burkholderiaceae > Paraburkholderia > Paraburkholderia sp. XV. Next base: position 51,775 of record NZ_JAGUUD010000041.1, read on the forward strand.
CGCCGTGCGCGACGGCGGTTCGTACAACCAGCGCATGGGCGCGATTGCGTGCTGGAATGCCGTGATGGACGAGAACATCTACATGGTGCAGAAGTGGAACGAATTCATCGCGGCATGACAGTGCACACGAACACGCGCGGAGTGTGAAGATGGCCTCGGTCGAGTATCTCCAGCAGGCAAAGCAACCGGCCGTGCGCCATCGACGTGTGAGCGCGTGGCTGCAAGCCACGCCGCTCACGGTGACGTTCGCGTTGTTCTTTATCGTGCCGCTCGTGATCACGTTGATCGTCAGCTTCTGGGACTTCAATGAGTATCAGATCATTCCGGCGTTCACGCTGAAGAACTACGCGGCGATCTTCGACGGGTGCACGTCGTTCACGGACGTGTGCGTCACCTTCAAGACGTATTGGTCCACGCTGAAATTCTGCGCGATGGTCTGGGCCGTGACGCTCGTGCTCGGCTTCACGATCGCCTATTTCCTCGCGTTCCATGTACGCACGACAGCGATGCAAACCGTCCTGTTTCTGGTCTGCACGATTCCGTTCTGGACGTCCAACGTGATCCGCATGATCTCGTGGATTCCGCTGCTCGGACGCAACGGGCTTGTCAATCAGGCGCTCATGTCGGCGCATCTGGTCGACCAGCCGCTTGAATGGCTGCTGTATTCGAACTTCTCCGTCGTGCTGGCGTTCGTGCATCTGTATACGTTCTTCATGATCGTGCCCATCTTCAACGCAATGATGCGTATCGACCGGTCACTGCTCGAAGCCGCGCGCGACGGCGGGGCGAGCGGCTGGCAGGTGATCCGCGACGTCGTGTTGCCGCTATCGAAAACGGGCATCGTGATCGGTTCGATCTTCGTCGTCACGATCGTGATGGGCGATTTCCTAACGGTGGGCGTGATGGGCGGGCAGCAGATCGCGTCGGTCGGCAAGATCATTCAGGTACAGACAGGCTATCTGCAATTTCCCGCCGCTGCCGCCAATGCGATCATTCTGCTTGCGGTGGTGCTCATGATCGTGTGGGCGCTGACGCGCGCCGTCGACATCAGAAAGGAACTCTGACATGCGTGTTTCGCTCATGCATCGCGAGCGCCGGCCCGCGAGCTTCTACTGGCTCGCGCTGATCTTCGGCCTGTTCGTGCTGTTTCTGTATGGCCCCGTCATCACGATTTTCATTCTGTCTTTTCAAGGTCCGGAAGGCGGCCTGACTTTTCCGATGCGCGGCGTCTCACTGCACTGGTTCGAGGTGCTGCGCAACGGCGTGGGCGATATCGACATATGGGCGGCGTTCGGGCGCTCCGTCAAACTCGCGATTGCTGTGACGGTGCTGACGGTGCTGTTCTCCGTCAGCGCGGGCCTCGCGTTCAGGCGGCGCTTTCGCGGCGACACGGCCGTGTTCTATGTATCGGTTGCGAGTCTCATCATGCCGTCGATCATCGTATCGCTCGGCATCGGGCTGACTTTTCGTCTGCTCGACACGCTTATCAAGTATCTGGCCAGCACGTGGGGCTTTCAGTCGTTCGCGGATAGCTGGACCACCTCGATGGGTCTCTACACGTCGGCGCTCGGCGCGCATCTCACGTGGACGCTGCCGTTCGGCCTGCTCGTGATGTTCGCCGTATTCAACCGCTTCAATCCCGCCTTCGAAGAAGCGGCGCGCGATCTGGGCGCATCGCCGTGGCAATCGTTCCGCAATGTCGTGCTGCCCATCATCGGGCCTTCTGTGATCGGCGTCGCGATGTTCGGCTTCACGCTGTCGTGGGATGAGATCGCGCGCACGTCGCAGGCAATCGGCGATCAGAACACGCTGCCGCTCGAACTGCAGGGCTTGACGACATCGGTGACCACGCCCGTCATTTACGCGCTCGGCACGATGACGACGTTGATCTCGCTCGCGGTGATGGTGGGCGGATTGCTGGTCGCGAGAGCGCTCGCACGCAAGCGGGCGACTGCGGGTTGACGCGCCGCGCGGCGTTGCGCGGCGCTTTATCGGCAAATCAGATGTGCGCCGCGAGTTCAGGCACGCGCGCGCCCGTCAGAAACGCGCGCACGAGTTCGTGCGCCTGCGCCTTGTGCGCGGCCTGCCATGAAGGCGCGAGCATCTCGGTGTCGAACATGCGTGAGAGCGTGTACGCATTGGACTTGTGAAAATACGCGAGACTCACGAGCGTCACGTACATATGCAGCGGATCGATGCCCTCGCGCAACTCGCCAGCAGCCTCGCCGCGTTCGATCAAGGTGCGCAGCTTGTCGAGCACGGGCGACGACATCGCGGGAATGACCTTCGAGCGTTTCAGGTAACGCGCCCGGTTCAGGTTTTCCCACGAAAGCAGACAAAGCAACTCGGGGTGCGCGGAAAAGTGCCCTTCCGTGAAATCGTAAAGCCGCAAGATGCCAGCTGCGGGGTCGACGGTCTTTTCATCCAGCTCGACGGCCAGCTCCGCTTCGCGCAGCTTCGCGAGCACATGCTCCAGCACTTCGACATACAGCATCTCCTTGCCGCCGAAGTAATGATAGATCATCCGGATATTGACCTTGGCGCGACTCGCGATGCCCTCCACGCGCGCGCCGCTGAAGCCCTTGTCGGCGAACTCCTTGATGGCGATGCGGAAGATGCGCTCGCGCGTCTTTGCCGCAAGTTGCTGGCGGCGCGTGGGCTCGTCCTTCGCCGCTCGGGCGGGTGCGCTTGATGCAGGGGCGTTGCGTGGCATGGTGTCGATGTATGGATGAACAATGGCGCGGCGTATCGTTATGGTACTCCGCCGCGCCCCGGCGCTCGCGCGCTCAGCGCCTGAACGGCTGGGTGAGCGCGGGTGGCGCGGATTGCCGGCCGATCAGTCCGGCGACGGCCACGAGCGCGAGCAGGTACGGCAGCATGATGAGCAAGGCCGTCGGCACATGCAGGCCGAACATCGGCAACTGAAACTGCATCGCCGTCGCTGCGCCGAACAGCAGGCACGCGAGCGCGGTGCGCCCCACCTTCCAGTTGCCGAAGATGATCGCCGCAATGGCCAGATAGCCCGCGCCGTTGGTCATGCCTTCCGTGAAGGTGTGGATGTCGCCGATCGAGATGAAGCAGCCCGCCGCTGCCGACATCACGCCCGAGAACACCACCGCGCCGTAGCGAATCCGCGCGACGCCGAGGCCCGACTGATCGACGGCGCGGGGTGCGACACCTGTTGCGTGCAGCGCGACGCCCAATGCGGTGTGACGCATCACCACGTAGGTAGCGATCAGCACCGCGAGTCCCGCATACAGCAGCCACACCTGACCGAATACCGGCTCGCCGATGACAGGCAGTGTGCCGAGCACAGGCGGCGACCAGTGCGCCAGGCCCGGAATCACCGCGCTCGAACGCTCGCCGAAGATTTCGCGGTAAGCGAGCGTCGTGCCGCCGAGCGCCAGAATATTGATGCCGATGCCCGTCACGATCTGATTCGCGCGCATCGTCACGCTCAGGAACGCCTGCAGCAGCGCGAGCGGGATCACGCCGAGCATGCCGCACAGCAAACCGACAGACGGATTGCCCGTGAGCCATGAAAACGTCGCGCCGAGAAACGCGCCTGTCAGCATCATGCCTTCGACGCTCATGTTGAGCACGCCCGCGCGCTCGCTGACGAGTTCGCCCGTGGATGCGAGCATCATCGGCGCGGCGAGGCGGACCGACGCGCCCGCGAACACTGCGAGAAGTTCGAGATTCATTGGCGCGCGTCTCCCTTGTCGAGCCACATCGCGCCGCCCGCAAGCGCGATGGTGACGATGCCCTGCACGATCAGCACGAGCGCCGACGGCACCTGCGCGACCATTTCCATGTTGATGCCGCCCGAGCGCAGAAAGCCGAACAGCAGCGCCGCCGCGACTACACCTGTGATCGAGCCGCGCGCGAGCAGTCCGACCACCAGGCCATCGAAGCCATAGCCGGACGAAAAGCCGGCTTTCAGCGAGTATTGATCGCCCTGCAGCATCAACGCGCCGGCAAGGCCGCTGAACGCGCCAGCCAGCGCCAGTGCACCGACGATCGACGACGTGATCGGCAAGCCCGCACGCCTCGCCGCGATCGCGTTCAGGCCCGCCGCCCGCAGCGACAGGCCGAAGCGCGTGCGCGTGAGCAGAACGGCCGAGCCGATGGCCAGCGCGATCGTGACGGGCAGACCGATGTTGAGGTTCATGCCGCTCGCCGCGAGGATCGCGGGCAGCTTGGTCGGATCGGGAATTTCGAGCGATTCGGGCAAGGTCGCGCCGTTCGTCATCGGCTGGCGCAGCAGCGCTTCGCTTTGCACGCACCAGTAGAGCAGCCACACGGCGATGAACGACAGCAACAACGTGCTGATCACTTCATTGGTGCCGGCCTTCGCTTTCAGCACGCCGGGCACGCCGCCCCATAGCGCGCCCGCGGCGGCGGCGCCGAGCATCGGCACGATGAACGACAGGCCGAGCGGCAAGTGCGCGCATCCGCCGTAGAGACTCAGCGCGGTCGCGACGATGCCGCCGATCGCAAGCTGCCCTTCGCCGCCCACGTTCGTGAGCTTCGCGCGGTTCGCAATCACGAAACCGGTGCCGACCAGCGCGAATGCAAGGCTGCGATTGATCGACGCGCCGATCGCATACGGCGAGCCCCATGCGCCGTCGGCGAAAGCCGCGAGCGCATCGCCGATCGGCACGCCCATTAGCGCGATCAACGCGAGCGCCGCCAGCATCGCGAATACGACGGCCCCGGCGATCACGCACGCGACGCGCACATGCGGCAGCCGCGCACGCCAGCCTTGCGCGTCTTGCGTCGAGCCGAACAGGGTTTGCACCTTCATCTGCGGATTCATGCAGGTTCTCCCGCGCCCGCCATCCACGCGCCGATGCGGCCGCGATTGCTCGCCTCGGGCGCACAGGTGCCCATGACGCGCCCGCGATACAGCACGACGATGCGGTCGGCGACGCTCATCAGTTCGTCGAGTTCGGAGGAAATCAGCAACACGCCCACGCCGCGGTCGCGTGCGGCACGGATGTGCGTATACACGGCAGCCACCGCGCCGACGTCGAGACCGCGCGTCGGTTGCGCGGCGAGCAGGAACAGCAGCGGATCGAGCGTCAGTTCGCGCGCCAGCACAGCCTTCTGCTGATTGCCGCCCGACAGCCCGCCGAACAGCGCGTCGGGGCCGCTCGCGCGCACGTCGAAGCGCTGCATCAGGTCGAGCGCGGCGGCCCGCATCGCACGGCGGCGCAGAAAGCCCGCGCGCGTGTAGCCGTCGAGATGATTGAGCAGCAGATTGTCGGCGACGCTCATCCCCGTGACACAACCCACCGCGTGTCGATCTTCCGGCACGATGCCCACGCCGGCTTGCGTCAGTTCGCGCGGCGTGGCATTCGTCATATCGCGCCCCGCGATAAAAAAGCGTCCTGCCGACGCGCACGACATGCCCGCGAGCACCGCGCCGAGTTCGCTCTGCCCATTGCCTTCGACGCCCGCAATGCCGACGATCTCGCCGCGATTCACGACGAGCGTGCAGTCTTCGAGGCGCGTGACGCCTTCGGCATCGCGTGCGCTCAGAGCGTCGATCTGCAATACCTCTTCGGCGAGCGGACGCGAGTATGGCGAGCGCGTGTTGACGAGCGACAGGCGGCTGGTCAGATCGGCGTCGTCATCGTCGCCGTCTTTTCCCGGGCGATGAATCATCGCATGCACCAGCCTGTCGATTTCGCCCGATGGCGCCGCCGAGCGCGCCACCACTCGCCCCGATTGCAGCACCGTGGCATGCGTGGCGACCCGGCAAATCTCCTTCAGCTTGTGCGTGACCAGCACCACCGCGCAGCCGCGCGCGGCGACGCGCTCGCAGGTGTCGAGCAACGCGTCGATCTCGGCGGGCAACAACACGGCCGTCGGCTCGTCGAGCAGCAGAAGACGCGGCTCGCGCATCAGACACTTGACGATTTCGACACGCTGCCGCTCGCCCACCGACAGGTCCGCGACCTTCGCGTCGAGCGCCAGTTCCAGCCCGACGCTCGCCAGCACTTCATGCAGGCGCGCCGCTTCGCGCTGCCGGTTGAGCCAGCCGCGCGCCTGGCCGAGCAGAAGATTGTCGAGCACGCTGGCGTCGTCGACGAGACTGAAATGCTGATGCACCATCGCGATGCCGTGCGCCAGCGCCTCACGCGGATTCCGCGGACGATACGGCGCGCCATTCACCTGCATCGCGCCCGCATCCGGCTGATGAACGCCGAAGATCACGTTGCACAGCGTCGATTTGCCCGCGCCGTTCTCGCCGAGCAGGCAGTGCACGTCGCCGGGCATCAGATCGAGCGACACGCCTTCGAGCGCGGTGAACGCGCCAAAATGCTTGCCGATGTTCGTCAGCGAAAGGATCGGCTCGGCACGCGCGACGGGAGAAGCGAGCGTGCTCATCCTTCGGATACCTTGATCTTGCCGCTCAGGATGTCGTCCTCGATCTGCTTGAGCTTCGCGTCCATCGCGGGCGTCGACTTGCAGATCACCATGCTCGAAGCCTTCGGCCCCATCGCGAGACCAAAGGCCTTGTAGCCGGGCTGCCATTGGCCTTTCTCGAGTTGCTCGATCGCGTACTGCGCCTGGTAGCCGACACCCGTGATGCTGTACGCGACGTAGAGCGGATCGCTGCCGCAACGGTCCGTGTAGCTGCCGATGATGTGCGTGTTCTTTTCCTTCGCCGCCTGCTCCAGCCCGCGCAGCCCGAGGTTCAGGATGTGATAGTGAACGTCGGCGCCTTGCGCGATCGCGGCAGCCGTCGCTTCGCGTGCCTTGGCGACGTTGTCGAAGTCGCCCGTGTAGCTCTCGAAGTACTTCACCTTCGGGTTGATGTAGCGCGCGCCGTTGCCGAACTCCTTGCCCGCGTTGACGATGGACGGAATCTCCATGCCGCCCACGTAGCTCACCGCGCCGCTCTTCGACATCATCGCGGCGGCCGCGCCCGCGACAAAGGCGATCTCGGCCTGCTTCACGTCGTACCCGGCGACGTTGGGCGGCATGTTCTCACCCTTGTTGCCGCCCACCACCGAGAACTTCACGTTAGGAAAGCGCTTGGCGATCTTCAGCACGGCTGCCTGCGTCTGTCCGCCAATGCCGATCACCAGCTGGTTCTTCGACGCGAGATTGGTGAGCGCCTGCTCCATGTCCGCGTAGTTGATGTTCTCGATGATCTGCGTTTTCAGTTTCGGGCCGAACTCTTTCTGCGCGGCCACGACGCCGTCGTAGCCCGACTCCATCCAGCCCTTGTCCGTCTTCGAGCCGGGGATCAGCACGCCGACGCGCATCGCGTCATCGGCGGCGTGCGCGGCGGGCACGAAGAACGAGGGCGCGGCGAGCGCGACGAGTCCCGCCACGACGAGCGCGCGAGCCACGAGCCGACGGCGCGGTTTTCCGTGCGATGCCTGTTGCGAACCGATCATCATTGGCACTCCTTTTGCGTTGGATTTGGGTAAGTAGGTTATTCATGACTGAAATGCACGTTGCAACTTCGATGCCAATGCGCGACCGGGGCAGCGGGAACGCTCCCATTTTTTTCATTCGGCCGGCGGCATCGGCGACGTGCATAGCATCGTTTCAGGCCCCCTCGGACATCACACGTTCAACGCTCTGGAGAAACCCATGAACGACAACTCGAACCCAGACCTGGCAAGGCCTGGCGGCGCGCTCGGCGCCTTCGCGCAGACGCGCTGGACGGCGACGGAAGCGCTCGTCGACATGGCCGCGCCGACGCCGGCGCCGCGCATCGCCGTCCTCGATTCCGAACCGCAAAACGTGCGCTTCGACATCGAAAAATCGGCCCTCGTGATCATCGACATGCAGAACGATTTCTGCACCAAAGGCGGGTGGGTGGACCACATTGGGGGCGATTACAGTGCGGACCGCGCGCCGATTGCACCACTGCAGCGCCTGCTGCCCGTGGTGCGCGACAGCGGCATTCCCGTCATCTGGGTGAACTGGGGCAACCGGCCGGATCTCGCGAACATGCCGCCCAATCAACTCCATCTGTATAAGCCGAAGGGCACGGGCATCGGTCTTGGCGAGCCGTTGCCCGAGCATGGCGCGCGCGTGCTGGAGAAAGATTCGTGGGCCGCCGCCGTGGTCGACGAACTGAAGATAGAGCAGCAGGACATCTGCGTGGACAAGTACCGCATCAGCGGCTTCTGGGACACGCCGCTCGATAGCATCCTGCGCAACCTCGGCACGCGCACGGTGTTCTTCGCGGGCGTCAACACTGATCAATGCGTGCTGCACACGCTCACCGACGCGAACTTTCTCGGCTACGGCTGCGTGATGCTGACCGATTGCTGCGCGACGTCGTCGCCCGCGTTCTGCACGGAAGCGAGCATCTGGAATGTGAAGAAGTGCTTTGGCTTCGTCGCGGATTCGCTGCAATTCGCCGCCGCGCTAAAGGGAGGCGCAGCATGAGCGCGTTCATCCCGGGCCCGCGCCTCGAAGTCAGCGCCACCGCGCGCGGCGCGCTCGACGGCTTGCGCTTCGCGGTCAAGGATCTGATCGACGTGGCGGGCGTGACGACGGGCGGCGGCAATCCCGACTGGCTCGCAACGCACAGCCCCGCCGCGCGTCATGCGCCTTGTGTGGCCAGATTGCTCGACGCGGGCGCATCCGTGGACGGCAAGACGATTACCGACGAACTCGCCTACAGTCTGGAAGGCGTGAACGCGCACTACGGCACGCCGCTCAACCCGCGCTGGCCGTTTGCGCTGCCGGGCGGATCGTCGAGCGGATCGGCATCCGCCGTGGCGAGCGGCGAAGTGGACTTCGCGCTCGGCACCGATACGGGCGGCTCGGTACGCGTGCCCGCCGCGTTCTGCGGATTGTGGGGAATTCGTCCGACTCACGATGCCGTATCGCTGGAAGGCGTGCTGCCGTTTGCGCCCTGCTTCGATACCGTCGGCTGGTTTGCGCCCACGGGCGCGATGCTCGCGCGCGTCGCCGACGTGTTGCTGGAAGGCGTGCCTGCTGTCGATGCACCCTCAACGCTGGTGCGTTGCAAGGAAGCATTCGATGCACGCTCAGCCTGCGAACCTGAGGACGCTCAACGCCTGCGCGAAATGTCCGCTACGCACGATGAGATCGAAGTCATTGCAGGTGATCGCGCCCGCTGGCTGCATGTGTATCAGCAGTTGCAGGACGATGCGATTGGTGCTTCGCTGGGCGCGTGGATCGATGCGACTGCGCCGCGCTTCGGCGACGATATCGCCGCGCGCTTTGCGCGCCTGAAGACGCACGACGCCGCCGAAGTCGAACGTTGTCGAGTCTTGCGCGAGACGTTCGCGCGACGCATCGACGGCATGGTGGGCAACGCGCTGATCGTGCTGCCGACCACGCCGCGCTCGCTGTTGAGCAGGCACGAAACACCCGAGCGCACGAATGCGTTCTATCGCGACGCGCTGACCATGAATGCAATTGCTGCATTCGCCGGCTTGCCGCAAGTCACGGTGCCCGTCGCGAACGAAAGCGAACGGCCACTCGCGCTGTCGCTCATCGGTCCGCGTGGAAGCGATCGCGCGTTGATCGCGCGGGCGCGCCAACTGTTTTCCACTCTTTCGTGAATCCGACGCCCATGTCAACTTCGCTCGACACCACGCTCGACGCCTACGTCGATGCCGCGCTCGCGCTGCACTTCCCGGCGCTTCCTGCCGAAGCCGCCACGCGCGTAAAGGCTCAATTCGCCCGCGTTGCGCAGCTGGCCGCGCCCGTGCTCGCCTATCCCGTCGATACCAACGACGAACCTGCGACGGTGTATCGCCCATGACGACATTCAACAGTGTTTCCGGCAGCGCGCTGTCGATCGCGCGCGCGTATGCCGATGGCGCGTTCAGCGCACGTGAATTGATCGAGGCGACGCTTGCGCGGATCGACGCACACGACGCGCAGATCAACGCGTTCACCGCCATCACGCGCGAACGCGCGCTGGCCGAAGCCGATGCGCTCGATGCACGCCGCGCGAGTGGCCAGACATTGCCGGCGCTGGCGGGGGTTCCGTTTGCGGCCAAGAACCTGTTCGACATCGCGGGCGTCACGACCATAGCGGGTTCGCGGGTGCTCGCCGACGCGCCGCCTGCCACGGCCGATGCAACGCTCGTGAGACGCCTTTGCGATCAAGGCGCGATCATGGTCGGCGCGCTCAATATGGACGAGTTCGCGTATGGCTTCACCACCGAGAATCATCATGCGGGACCGTGCCGGAATCCGCATGACCTGACGCGTTCGGCGGGCGGATCGTCGGGGGGAAGCGCGGCGGCCGTCGCGGCCGGCTTCGTGCCCGTCACGCTCGGCACCGATACCAACGGCTCGGTGCGGGTGCCTGCTTCGCTGTGCGGCGTGTTCGGCGTGAAGCCGACTTACGGACGTCTGTCGCGGCACGGCACGTGGCCCTTCGTCGCGAGCCTCGATCATATGGGCGCTTTCGCGCGTAGCGTGGACGATCTCGCTGCCGTCTACGACGCGTTGCAATGCACGGACCCGTTCGATCCTTCGTGCGCGCAACGTGGCTTCGAATCGGCCAACGCGCGGCCCGGTGCGTTGCGGGTGGCGCGGCTCGGTGGCTATTTCGACGAACACGCGAATGACGATGCGCACCAGGCGTCGTGCGTTGCTGCTGAAGCGTTGGCGGCGGCGCATACGGTTGAATATCCCGATGCCGATGCGGCGCGCGGCGCGGCGTTTCTGATCACGGCTGCCGAGGGTGGTCAGTTGCATATGGCGAATCTGCATGCGCGCTATGACGAGCGTGAGCCTTTGTCGCGCGATCGGCTGATTGCGGGGGCGTTATTGCCTGCGGCGTGGATCGTCCAGGCGCAGCGTGTGCGGGCTGCGTTGCGGCGTCGCGTGCTGGAACTGTTCTCTCATTACGATGTGCTGATTGCGCCGGCTACGCCTGTCGTGGCGCCGCACATCGGCGATGAGTTCATGGATGTCAATGGCGAGCGGCTCGCTGTGCGCCCTAATCTGGGGTTGTTGACACAGCCGGTCTCGTGTCTCGGTCTGCCTGTTGTCGTCGCGCCGATGCGCACGGGCGGTGGCTTGCCGATCGGTGTTCAGTTGATCGCGCCGCCCTGGCGTGAGGAGCTTGCGTTTGAAGCGGCGCGGCGTCTTGAGGCTGCGGGGCTCGCTTATTGTCCGCCGACTGCGTTTGATGTGGGAGCACGGTGATGATCGAAATCAATCGGCCCGATGTGCTCGCTGAGGTCAACGCGGCATTCGATGCTTATGAACGGGCGCTTGTGAGCAATGACGTTGCTGTGCTCGATGCGCTCTTTTTTGATTCGCCGCATACGCTGCGGTATGGCGCGACCGAAAATCTTTACGGGTATGAGGCGATTCGTGAGTTTCGCGCTGCGCGGCCTGGGAAGGGGCTTGAGCGGACAGTGACGGCGCGGGTGGTGACGAGTTATGGCGATGCGTTCGCCGTCGCTAATATCGAGTTTCGGCGCGATGGGGAGCCGCGGGTTGGTCGGCAAAGTCAGACGTGGATCAGGATGCCTGAAGGCTGGCGTGTGGTGAGTGCACATGTGAGTTGGATGGAGGTGGGTTCTTTTTGACTGGCGTCGGGGGTTGCGGTTTTGGTTCCTTTTCTGGCATCCGGACTGTGCCTTCGCGGCGCGGGCTATGCTGGGCGGTGTTTTTTTGAGGTCTGTGGTGGCATTCGCGGTGGGCGGTGGGCGGTGGGCGTTTGCCTTTTCGCTGGCATCCGCGATTTGTTAGCGTGCCGCAGGTGTTGCCCTTGTGCGCTTGCCTTTTCGCTGGCATCCGCGATTCGTTAGCGTGCTTCACGCGTCGCCCCTGTGCGGGGCGGCACCTACTTTTCTTTGC
>NZ_JAGUUD010000042.1:0-62885 GCF_020177535.1 Paraburkholderia sp. XV
AACCGGAGGGCGACCTCGCCGACGCCGATGTCGCGCGGGTGCTGGAGATGCTGCGGAACGTGTAATCAAGGCGTAAGCCTTGCCACTACGCAGGTGAGTTTGATCCAGGCGTGCAATTATCGAAACCCTGTTTCCATACTTCGATTGAGGATGTGCTATGACCCCGTCAGATGTTAAAGCCACGCTATCGTTCAGCGACAACTCGCCGAGCGTCGAAATGCCGATTTACAAGGGCACGATGGGCCCGGATGTGATCGACATCCGTAAGCTGTATGGTCAGACCGGCAAGTTCACGTACGATCCGGGCTTCATGTCGACGGCGTCGTGCAACTCGGCTATCACCTACATCGACGGTGACAAGGGCGAGCTGCTGTACCGCGGCTTCCCGATCGACAATCTCGCGCAAAACGCCGACTTCCTCGAAACGTGCTACCTGCTGCTGAAAGGCGAACTGCCGAACCAGGCGCAGAAGGACGAGTTCGTGAAGACGGTCACGAACCACACGATGGTTCACGAGCAGATGCAGTTCTTCTTCCGTGGCTTCCGCCGCGACGCCCACCCGATGGCGATTCTCGTCGCTGCAGTCGGCGCGCTGTCGGCGTTCTACCACGATTCGCTCGACATCAATAACCCGCGTCATCGCGAAGTCTCGGCAATCCGCATGATCGCGAAGCTGCCGACGCTGGTCGCCATGGCGTACAAGTATTCGATCGGCCAGCCGTTCGTGTATCCGCAGAACAATCTGTCGTACAGCGCAAACTTCATGCGCATGATGTTCTCGAACCCGTGCGAAGAGTACCAGGTCAACGAAGTGCTGGTTCGCGCACTCGACCGTATCCTGATCCTGCACGCCGACCACGAGCAGAACGCATCCACGTCGACGGTTCGTCTGGCGGGTTCGTCGGGGGCAAATCCGTTCGCGTGTATCGCGGCCGGTATCGCGTGTCTGTGGGGCCCGGCGCACGGCGGCGCGAACGAAGCGGCGCTGAACATGCTGGAAGAGATCGGCTCGGTCGACAACATTCCTGAGTTCATCAAGCAGGTGAAGGACAAGAACTCGGGCGTGAAGCTGATGGGCTTCGGTCACCGTGTGTACAAGAACTACGATCCGCGCGCGAAGCTGATGCGCGAAACCTGCCACGAAGTGCTGAACGAACTGGGCCTGCACGACGACCCGCTGTTCAAGCTCGCCATGGCGCTGGAAAAGATCGCGCTCGAAGACGAATACTTCGTGTCGCGCAAGCTGTACCCGAACGTCGACTTCTATTCGGGCATTGTGCAGCGCGCGCTGGGCATCCCGACGTCGATGTTCACGTGTATCTTTGCGATGGCACGTACGGTCGGCTGGATCGCGCAGTGGAACGAAATGATCGCCGATCCCGAACAAAAGATTGGCCGTCCGCGTCAGCTGTTCATCGGCGAGGCGCCTCGCGAAGCCAAGCCGATCGCTCAGCGCTAAGCCACGGGCGCGTCAGCGCACCGGGCTTGCGTTAAACGCATCGAACGAAACACCCCAACGGTTCGCCGTTGGGGTGTTTTGTTTGATAGGCCGTTTGGCCAGGTCTGGTGCGCTTGACCGGCGATGGGCAAAAGGCAATAATAACGACTCAAAACTACGTACCAGCGGGTGCGAAAAACGTAGCGCCGCCCGGCAAGCCGGGTCCCACCAGGAGTGGGAGTTTTGTCGAACGACAGATAGAGAATCCCGCATGCAACGGCCACCTCAGGTGGCCGTTTGTTTTTCTGCGGACCTCATCCGCGAATCCTTTTGCCAAGGTACGTCGCACGCAGTAGCGTCGCAAAGCCGACTTTACCGGCCTTTTCCTGACGCCTCGTCAGTCCGTTGTCCAGCACATAGGCTGACTGGATGCGCAACACCATGCGCCGCTTGCGGCTGCGGTCCCGCTCGGCTTCGAAGAATACGGCATAGAGCGATGTCGAACCGTCTTCGTTCAACTGTTCGAGCGTAACGAAGTTGGGTTGTTTCTCGTTGGCAATCGTAATGCGCCGCGACGGCAATTGAACGACGATGTCTCTTAGATGCTTGCGTGAGAGTTCGTAGCGCAGCGGGTCGAGTACACGGCGCTCTTTGCCATCATCGTAGATTTCATCCGCAGGTATCAGATGTGTTGCGCGCGCGTCCCATCGGAAGCTATGGGAAAAGCAGTGGCAGGAGAAAAGTACGAGTACGGTCATGTCTGCTCCTAATCCCAGATCGATCTTGAATGTGAAGGCATCGAGATGATTGAGATTCCACTGGATTCCACGATAGCTCACGCCTGAGAATCGATGTCCAGGTTCAGGCGGTGAATCGACGGTCAAATATTCGAGTTGCGACATCGGTAGCATGATTAGGGTAACTAACCATGCTATGGCGAACGCTGGCGTGGCCGCTATATGCCGTTCGGTCGAGTGCTGCGTGCCCTGTCGCTGCATCGTCGCGCACGTTTATCCGTTGCGGCGCCAATTGCCGAGCTGTCCGCGCAACAAAGTCCCGCCCGGCCTTTCCATCCGATCATTTCGAAGCAGGCACGGACGCCCCCCTCGGGTAGTGCCGATACAGGTATCGGCACTACCACCCAACTCCATGTTTTTTATCAGTTTTCTCGATATGTGATGGTCCTGGAAAGTCAACTGCGTGGCATAATTGACCGGACACGAACTGCCCGATGTCATTACTATCCCCGCATACCATGGCACAGACTCTCTACGACAAATTGTGGAACACCCATGTGGTCCACACGGAAGAAGACGGCACGACGATTCTCTATATCGACCGTCAACTGCTGCATGAAGTGACCAGCCCGCAGGCATTCGAAGGGCTGAAGCTCGCGGAACGCCCGGTGTGGCGCATCAGCGCGAATCTGGCGGTGTCGGATCACAACGTTCCGACCACAGATCGCAGCCACGGCATCGCTGACCCCGTGTCGAAACTGCAAGTCGATACGCTCGACTCGAACTGCGACGCATTCGGCATCACGCAGTTCAAGATGAACGACATGCGTCAGGGCATCGTTCACATCATCGGGCCGGAGCAGGGCGCGACGCTGCCGGGCATGACGATCGTCTGCGGCGACTCGCACACGTCCACGCACGGCGCGTTCGGTGCGCTGGCGCACGGCATCGGCACGTCGGAAGTCGAGCACGTGCTGGCCACGCAAACGCTCCTGCAGAAGAAGAGCAAGAACATGCTGGTCAAGGTCGAAGGCCAGTTGCCGCGCGGCTGCACGGCGAAGGACATCGTGCTCGCCATCATCGGCAAGATCGGCACGGCGGGCGGCACGGGCTACGCCATCGAATTCGGCGGCTCGACCATTCGCGCACTGTCGATGGAAGGCCGCATGACCGTTTGCAACATGGCGATCGAAGCGGGCGCGCGCGCCGGCATGGTCGCCGTCGACGACACGACCATCGAATACCTGAAGGGCCGTCCGTTCTCGCCGCAAGGCGTCGAATGGAATCAGGCCGTTGAATACTGGAAGCAGTTCAAGTCCGATCCCGACGCGCACTTCGATCGCGTAGTCGAACTGAACGCCGCCGAGATCGTGCCGCAGGTCACGTGGGGCACGTCGCCGGAGATGGTCACTTCCGTCGACGCACGCGTGCCGGATCCGGAAAAGGAAAAAGATCCGGTCAAGCGCGACGCGATGGAACGGGCGCTGCAGTACATGGCGCTCGAACCGAATCTCCCCATCGAATCAATCAAGCCGGACAAGATTTTCATCGGTTCGTGCACGAATGCGCGCATCGAGGATTTGCGCGCGGCAGCTTGGGTCGTGAAGAAACTCGGCCGCCGCGTCGCGCCGAACATTCGTCTCGCGATGGTCGTGCCGGGCTCGGGCCTCGTGAAGGCGCAGGCGGAACGCGAAGGTCTCGACAAGGTCTTCACGGAAGCGGGTTTCGAATGGCGCGAGCCGGGCTGTTCGATGTGCCTCGCCATGAACGCCGACCGGCTGGAGCCGGGCGAGCGCTGCGCGTCCACGTCGAATCGCAATTTCGAAGGCCGTCAGGGCGCGGGCGGACGCACGCACCTCGTCAGCCCGGCCATGGCGGCGGCAGCCGCCATCGAAGGGCATTTCGTCGACATTCGCAAGCTGGGATGAACGCCACATGAACATCGATCGCATCGCACTTCTGCGCCGATTCGCACTCGCGTCGCTAGCCGGGCTGCTGCTCGGCCTCGCGGGTTGCAACACGGTGCACGGCTTTGGCGAAGACCTGCAGCATCTGGGCGGGTCGATCAGCGACAAGGCGGCAAAGTAAGCGGTTTTTGATTCGCCGGAGGGCGCGGGTGATGCGCATGTGCACCTCCTTCCGGCTTCGAACAGGCTAAAGCGTCATGGAAAAATTCATCGTACATAGCGGCGTCGTGGCGCCGCTCGATCGCGAAAACGTCGACACCGACGCGATCATTCCGAAGCAGTTCCTGAAGTCGATCAAGCGCACGGGCTTCGGTCCCAACGCGTTCGACGAATGGCGTTATCTCGATCACGGCGAGCCGGGCCAGGACAACTCGAAGCGTCCGCTGAATCCGGATTTCGTGCTGAACCAGCCGCGCTATCAGGGCGCGTCGGTACTCCTCGCGCGTCAGAATTTCGGCTGCGGCAGCTCGCGCGAGCACGCACCGTGGGCGCTGCAACAGTACGGGTTCCGCGCGATCATCGCGCCGAGCTTCGCCGACATCTTCTACAACAACTGCTTCAAGAATGGTCTGCTGCCCATCGTGCTGACCGACCAGCAGGTCGACCATCTGTTTAACGAAACATTCGCGTTCAACGGCTTCCAGCTGACCGTCGATCTGGAAAAGCAGGTCGTCCGCACGGTCGACGGCAGCGCCGAATATCCGTTCGAAGTCGCAGCGTTCCGCAAATACTGCCTGCTGAACGGTTTCGACGACATCGGCCTCACGCTGCGTCACGCGGACAAGATTCGCCAGTTCGAGGCAGAGCGCATCGCAAAGCAGCCGTGGCTCAACAACCGCCTCGTGCGCTGAAGATTGTCCGAACGCGCGCCTGATCCAGGCCACACAGACACCAACAAGGAATACGCATGAAGATCGCAGTGTTGCCGGGCGACGGCATTGGCAAGGAAATCGTCAAGGAAGCCGTCAAGGTTCTGAACGTGCTCGGCGAAAAGTTCGAGCTGGAAGAAGCGCCCGTTGGCGGCGCAGGCTACGAGGCGGCCGGTCATCCGCTGCCGGAAGCTACGCTCAAGCTCGCGAAGGAAGCGGACGCGATCCTGTTCGGCGCGGTTGGCGACTGGAAATACGATTCGCTCGAGCGCTCGCTGCGTCCGGAACAGGCAATCCTGGGTCTGCGCAAGCATCTGCAACTGTTCGCGAACTTCCGTCCGGCGATCTGCTATCCGCAATTGACGGGCGCTTCGTCGCTGAAGCCGGAAATCGTGTCGGGCCTCGATATCCTGATCGTGCGCGAACTGAACGGCGACATCTACTTCGGCTCACCGCGCGGCGTGCGGGCAGCGCCGGACGGTCCGTTCGAGGGCGCGAAAGAAGGTTTTGACACGATGCGCTATTCGGAGCCCGAAGTGCGCCGCATCGCGCACGTCGCGTTTCAGGCGGCCCAGAAGCGCGACAGGAAGCTGACGTCGGTCGACAAGGCGAACGTGCTCGAAACCTCGCAATTGTGGAAGGACGTGATGATCGATGTCTCGAAGGAATACGCGGACGTCGAGCTGTCGCACATGTACGTCGACAACGCGGCCATGCAACTCGTGAAGGCGCCGAAATCGTTCGACGTGATCGTCACGGGCAACATGTTCGGCGACATCCTGTCGGACGAAGCGGCGATGCTGACGGGTTCGATCGGCATGCTGCCGTCTGCTTCGCTCGACAAGAACAACAAGGGTCTGTACGAGCCGTCGCACGGTTCGGCGCCCGATATCGCGGGCAAGGGCGTTGCGAATCCGCTCGCCACGATTCTGTCCGCCGCGATGATGCTGCGTTATTCGCTGAACCGGGCCGAGCAGGCCGATCGCATCGAAAGCGCCGTGAAAAAGGTGCTGGAGCAAGGTTATCGGACGGGCGATATTCTGACGCCAGGCTGCAAGCAGGTCGGCACGGAAGCGATGGGCGACGCGGTGGTGGCGGCGCTGTAATTCTTCAGCCAACGCGCGTGAATCTGCCACTTTTGCGCGGATTCACGCAAATCGCGGCGCCCGCGCCGCAAAAAACGGGTTTTCGTGTAGACTCATGTGATGGCGACGATTCCTCAAATCTCCTCGATTTCGACACTGCGCGGCAAAACGGCCCGCGTGGTTGCGCTCGCCATTACCATCAAAACGATTACCCCGAAAACGATCACGAAGCGCTGATCGTCCGTCGTGCCCGCCCATCTTCCCCGCGCGGTCACTGCGGGCAAAGATGCGGGGAAGTGTCCATTCGAAGGGTATGAAGTCATGAACGTAGGTCTCGTAGGTTGGCGCGGCATGGTCGGTAGCGTCCTGATGCAACGCATGCAGCAGGAAGGCGATTTCGATCTGATCGAACCGGTGTTTTTCAGCACCAGCAATGCGGGCGGCAACGCGCCGTCGTTTGCCAAGAACGAGACCAAGCTCAAAGATGCGACAAGCATCGACGACCTGAAGAAGTGCGACGCCATCATTTCCTGCCAGGGCGGCGACTACACGAACGAAGTCTTCCCGAAGCTGCGCGCGGCGGGCTGGAACGGCTACTGGATCGATGCGGCTTCGTCGCTGCGCATGAAGGATGACGCCGTCATCATTCTCGATCCCGTCAACCTCGACGTGATCAAGAACGCGCTGGTCAAGGGCCAGAAGAACTTCATCGGCGGCAACTGCACGGTCAGCCTGATGCTGATGGCGCTCGGCGGCCTGTTCCGTGAAAACCTCGTCGACTGGATGACGGCCATGACGTATCAGGCCGCTTCGGGCGCGGGCGCGCAAAACATGCGTGAACTGCTGAGCCAGATGGGCGCGCTGCACGGCGCAGTGAAGGATGAACTCGCCAATCCGTCGTCGGCCATTCTCGATATCGACCGCCGCGTGCTGGCGGCCATGAACAGCGACAGCATGCCCACCGATCACTTCGGCGTGCCGCTCGCCGGCTCGCTGATTCCGTGGATCGACAAGGATCTCGGCAACGGCATGTCGAAGGAAGAGTGGAAGGGCGGCGCGGAAACCAACAAGATTCTGGGCAAGCCCGCGATGGGCGAGCCGGGATCGATCCCCGTCGACGGTCTGTGTGTGCGTATCGGCGCCATGCGTTGCCATTCGCAGGCGTTGACCATCAAGCTGAACAAGGACGTGCCGCTCGACGAAGTGAATGACATTCTCGCCTCGGCGAACGACTGGGTGAAGGTCGTGCCGAACGAGCGCGAAGCGTCGATGCGCGATCTGTCGCCCGCCGTGGTGACGGGCACGCTGACGGTGCCCGTCGGCCGTCTGCGCAAGCTCGCGATGGGCGGCGAATACCTGTCGGCGTTTACGGTCGGCGACCAGCTGTTGTGGGGCGCTGCTGAGCCGCTGCGTCGTATGCTTCGCATTCTGCTCGACAAGTAAAGTAAACTAGCGCGTTAGCTGAACGACGCGTAGAAAACTCCAAAAAGCGTCGCGATTTTCGCGGCGCTTTTTTATTGTGTATTTCAGAATCTTGTCGCCAACATTTCTAAGCATGCGCCGCACGACCGCGCACGAAAGGTCCCGATGACGGCCCGATTCCCTCTTATTCTCGCCGCCACACGCAGCGGCTCACATCGGATTGCGGCGTCGGTCGCGATCGTTTTTGCCGGTGCAGTTTCGATACCGGGCATGGCGTACGCGCAAGCCGCGACGGCAGGTGCTGCGACAGCGAGCGCGCCGGCTGGTTCGGCTTCCGGCGGCACGCAATTCACCGTTCAGCCGGGGCAATCGCTCAACGATGCAGCCGTCGCGATGACGCAGTCGCATGACCGCGCTGTGCTGGCGCGCGCGGCGAAAGCGATCTTCGACGCGAATCCGAACGCGTTCATGGGGCACGATCCAAGCCGGTTACGGCTGGGCGCTGTCCTGAACCTGCCTGCCGTCGATGCGACGGGGGCGCCTATCGTCGCGGCATCGGCTGCGGTGTCGGCCTCGGCTCCGTCCGGCGCGTCGGCGCAGGCTGCGACCACCAACAACGCCGCCACGACGACTTCGGCATCCGCGCCCGCTGCCACGGCTGCCGGCGCGAGTGCAGCGGCTGCCGGCGCGTCGTTGCCCGTCGAGGCGGCCGCCTCGACGCCAACGCAAGGCGCCAGTGCTCCGGCCGCGGCCACGGCCGAGGCGACGTCCGCACCCGCTGCCGGCGCGCTGCCCACGAGTGGCGCCGCCGCATCATCGGCTGCGAGCGGCACGCATTCATACACAGGTTCCATCCAGGGCAGCGAGTCGGCCGCCGCGGCCCCCGGCGCGCCCTCTACCAGCAACGCGCAACCCGCGTCGCAGCCGCGCGCGTCGAGCCTGCAGCAGCTCCTTGCGCTGAAGAACCGTGTGCTGATGGAGTTGCAGAAGCACGGGATCGGCAAGCAGTCGGGCGCAAATGAAAGCGCGCCGACGTCGCCGGGCGCGACGCAGCCATCGGGCGTGACGCCCGGCGCTGGCGCACCCGCTCATGCTGCGCCCGCGGCAACGCAGCCCGCGAACCAGCTGGCGGGTATGTCGCAAGAATCTCTGGGCGTGGCTGCTATCGTCGGCGCGGCACTTGTGGCGCTGCTGGCCGGTTTGACGATGCGCCGGCGTCGTAAGGCGGCGCGCGCGCAGGAAGTGGCGAGCGACGACGCTGCACGCGAAGATGAAACGCCCGTTGCGCCCGCTGCCGCCGAGCCTGCTGCAGTCGCGCGTAGCGATGAGCCGCCTGCGTCGCCGGGCGAACCGTCTGAAACCGGATCGCACGAAGCCGGTCCGGCTACCGTTACCGCCGCTGCTGCGCTTTCGCCCGCATACGGCCACGACGCCGGACGGAAGCACGAACTCGAATCGTTCGATGGCGCCTCCACGGAAGCCGCCCTCGACGCAGCCGCGGCGCTCGGCGCCGATGCGCTGCCGCGCGAATCGCTCGATCCGGCCCGCGAAGAAGCGCGTGCCGCCGAGGCAGCCGAACGCGAACAGGCTGAGCGCGCACAGGAACTGACGACGGGCGAGCTTGCCGTCGACACGACGCCATCCACCGAACTGCCGCTCGACGAGCAGCCGATACACGACCCCGTCGAGCCGCATTTCGCCGAGCCGATCGAATCACCGCTCGACGAGTCTGGCGCGAAACCCGGGCCGTTCGTGCTCGACGGTGGTGGTGAGTCGCCGGGAACCGGACAGCACGAACCCTCGTTCGAGCAGCCCACGGCGTCCGTTGCGCCGCCCATCCAGTTGAGCGTCGAACCGGCCGCGCAGCATGAACAGCTGATCGAGCCGCTGCCCGAGCTCAATGAACTGCATCCAGCCGATGCCGAGATCGACGCTGAACATCGCGCGCCGGCTTCGCTCCCGCTCGGCGCGCCGCCGCCGCTGGAACCGGCTGTGCCGGACGCATTCCCGCGCGACGCGATGCGCGCGCTCGACAGCATCGACGACTTCGCGTTGCCGCCGCGCGTCGAGCCATCCGCTCCCTTCGCACCCGCTGTGACACAGCCCGTCGTCGCGCCCGAAATCACGGCGCAACAGGCGGTGCCGGCGCACGCGCCGCAGGTGCCCGCTGCCGCCGCCGAGATCATCGCCGGCACGGCCGGTGCGGCCGCCGTCGCCGGGCTAGGCGCGGCGCGCTTCGGCGCGTTGAAGCTCGACTTCGACCTGGAACTGCCGCCGTCGCCGTCGCAAGTCGTGCCCGCTTTCACGCCGGACGAAGTCGCGCGTATCGCCCGCAACAAGCTCGACCTGGCCGTGGAATACATCGACCTCGGCGACGTGGTCGGCGCGCGCACGCTGATCAACGAAGTCATCGAATCGAACGATGCCGACACTCGCGCCGACGCCCGCGCATTGCTGTCGACGCTCGCGCCGCTTTCGTGATGACGCGGATCGCGCTTGGCATCCAGTACGACGGTGCGGCGTTTTGCGGCTGGCAGTCGCAGCCGCACGGCAAAACCGTGCAGGATGCGCTTGAACGGGCGCTGCGCGAATTCGCGCAGACGCCGCTGCAGACGGTCGTGGCGGGCCGCACGGACACGGGTGTCCACGGTCTCGGGCAGGTCGTGCATTTCGATACGGAACTCGACCGTACAGACTTTTCGTGGGTGCGCGGCACGAACGCCTTCTTGCCGCCGACGATCGCTGTGCAATGGGCCAAGCCGATGCCCGACGCATTTCACGCGCGCTTTTCCGCCTTCGAGCGCACTTATTACTACGCGCTGTACGTGCATCCCGTGCGTTCGCCGATGCTCACGGGCCGCGCCGGCTGGATTCATACGCCGCTCGACGTCGACGCGATGTGCGACGCGGCCGCCTGCCTGATCGGCGAGAACGATTTTTCGGCGTTCCGCTCATCGGAATGCCAGGCGAAGACGCCCGTCAAGCATTTGTATCAGATCGATATCCGGTCACAGGGCGATTTCATCCACTTCCGCTTTCGCGCCAACGCGTTCCTGCACCACATGGTGCGCAACCTGATGGGCTGTCTCGTGGCCGTGGGCCGCGGGCGCTATCCGGCCGCGTGGCTCGCGGAGGTATTGCAAGGCCGCGACCGGAAACGCGCGGCGCCCACTTTCATGCCCGACGGGCTGTATCTCGCGCAAGTGGGCTATCCTGAGGCGTTCGCCGTGCCTGCGCCGCAGGCGGGCAGCGTTCCGTGGAGCACCGTTTGGACCGACTCATGACTTCCGCCGACACCCAGGCCGCAAGCCTTTCGCAGTCCCCCGACACCGTGCCGCACCGCACGCGCATCAAGCTGTGCGGGCTCGCCAATGCCGCCGATGTCGCCCATGCCGTGGACCTCGGCGCCGATGCGATCGGCCTCGTGTTCTACCCGCCCAGCCCGCGCGCCTTGAGCATCGCGCAGGCAGTCGAGATGACGCGGGTCGTGCCGCCGTTCGTGTCGATTGTCGGGCTGTTCGTGAATCCGACGCCGGAGTGGTTCGGCGAGGTCACCTGCAACGTGCCGCTGACAATGCTGCAGTTCCACGGCGACGAAACGCCCGAGCAGTGCGAAAAGCTGGCGGGCGTTGCGGGTTTGCCTTGGTTGCGCGCGTTGCGGATTGCAGCCGATACTCAACCGGCCGATTTGGTAAAATCGGCACTCAACTATTCAGCCGCCAGCGGTCTTCTGTTCGACACCCATGTCGAAGGCTATGGCGGCGGCGGGAAGGTCTTCGATTGGTCACTTATTCCACAAGAGCTCGCGCGTCGGGCCGTTTTGAGTGGTGGGTTGAACACGCAAAACGTCAGTGATGCGATTCATCGCGTGCGCCCGTACGCGGTCGATGTCTCGAGCGGCATCGAGGTGCCGGGCGCAAAGGGCGTGAAGGATCACGCCCGGATGGCGGCGTTCGTGCGCGCAGTGCGCGAGGCGGACGCCCGGTGATTGCAAGGCCGCGCCGCGCCTGACGCGCGGACATGCGGCAAGCTGAGAAGAGTGACGGAATATGTACAACTTACCCGATGAACGTGGCCATTTCGGCCAATATGGCGGCGTGTTCGTTGCCGAGACGCTGATGCACGCGCTCGACGAACTGCGTGTTGCGTACGACAAATACTCGGTAGACCCCGACTTCATTGCCGAATACGAGCGCGAACTGAAGTACTTCGTGGGTCGTCCTTCCCCTGTCTATCACGCGCAACGCTGGAGCGAACTGCTCGGCGGCGCGCAGGTTTATCTGAAGCGCGAAGACCTGAACCACACGGGCGCGCACAAGGTGAACAACGTGATCGGCCAGGCGCTGCTCGCCAAACGCATGGGCAAGCCCCGCGTGATCGCGGAAACGGGCGCGGGCCAGCATGGCGTGGCCACCGCGACCATCGCGGCGCGCTTCGGCATGGAGTGCATCGTCTACATGGGCGCGGAAGACGTGCGCCGCCAGGCCGCGAACGTCTACCGGATGAAACTGCTGGGTGCGACCGTCGTGCCCGTCGAATCCGGCTCGCGTACGCTGAAAGACGCGCTGAACGAAGCGATGCGCGACTGGGTCACGAACGTCGAAAACACGTTCTACATCATCGGCACGGTGGCTGGACCGCATCCGTATCCGATGATGGTGCGCGACTTCCAGCGCGTGATCGGCGACGAATGCAAGGTGCAGATGCCCGAATTGACAGGGCGTCAGCCGGACGCCGTGATCGCGTGCGTTGGCGGTGGATCGAACGCGATGGGTATCTTTTACCCGTATATTGACGACAAATCGGTGAAACTGATTGGCGTGGAAGCGGCCGGCGACGGCATCGACACGGGTCGTCACGCGGCGTCGCTGATCGGCGGCAGCCCCGGCGTGCTGCACGGCAATCGCACTTATCTGCTGCAGGACGAAAACGGCCAGATCATCGAGACGCATTCGGTGTCGGCGGGTCTTGATTATCCGGGCGTCGGTCCCGAGCACGCGTGGCTCAAGGACAGCGGCCGCGCGGAATACGTCGGCATCACTGACGAAGAGGCGCTCAAGGCGTTCCACGACTGCTGCCGGATCGAGGGCATCATTCCCGCGCTGGAGTCCAGCCACGCGCTCGCGTACGCGGCGAAGCTCGCGCCGACTCTGCCGAAGGACAAAATCCTTCTGGTGAACCTGTCGGGCCGGGGCGACAAGGACATGCACACGGTCGCCGAGCGATCGGGCATCCAGTTCTGAGCGCCCAGGCGATGCGCGACGAGTTCGAGGAGCCGCAGCCGCCCGCGCTGGACGGCGACGCCGAGGCAGGCGTCGCGGGGTCATTGCACGCGGGCGCTGCGCCGCTGTTGCCGGTGCCTGCGGGCATCGAGCTCCTGAACCGCGATTTTCTGACCGATGCAGCGAACCTGCCGGACGGCTCGATCGATCTGATCGTGGCCGATCCGCCGTACGGCCTCGGCAAGGACTATGGCAATGATTCCGACATGCGCTCGGGCGAGGATTTTCTCGCCTGGACGCGTGCCTGGCTCGAACTCGCCATTCCGAAGCTGAAGCCGTCGGGTTCGTTGTACATCTTCTGCACATGGCAGTACGCGCCGGAAATCTTCGTGTTTCTGAAGAGCCGCCTGACGATGGTCAACGAGATCGTCTGGGACCGGCGCGTGCCGAGCATGGGCGGCACGACGCGCCGCTTTACGTCGGTGCACGACAACATCGGTTATTTCGCGGTGTCGAAAGATTATTATTTCGACCTCGATCCCGTCCGTATCCCATACGATGCCGCCACGAAGAAGGCGCGTTCGCGTAAGTTGTTCGAAGGAAGCAAGTGGCTCGAGATGGGCTACAACCCGAAGGACGTCTGGTCGGTCTCGCGTCTGCACCGGCAACACGCCGAACGCGTCGACCATCCCACCCAGAAACCGCTCGAAATTGTCGAGCGGATGGTGTTGGCCAGCTGCCCGTCGGGTGGCCGCGTGCTCGATCCCTTTATGGGAAGCGGCACGACGGCCGTCGCTTGCGCCCGTCAGAAGCGCGAATTCGTCGGCTATGAGATCAATGAAAGTTACTGCGCGATAGCGCGAGAACGCGTTAGTTTGGCGGCAAATCCGCCGGAACCCGTTTCGCGTCGAAAAGCAGCCGTCACCACGACTACGACGACGGCCTGACGCCAGACCGCGCAGTCATCGACTTCGAGAAAATTCCATGTCCCGTATTCAATCCACGTTCGCGGCATTGGCCGCGCAGGGCAAGAAAGGTCTGATTCCGTTCATCACCGCGGGCGATCCCGACCCGGCGCGCACCGTCGAATTCATGCACGCGCTCGCGAAGGGCGGTGCCGACGTCATCGAGCTTGGCGTGCCATTTTCGGACCCGATGGCCGACGGCCCTGTGATCCAGCAGTCGTCGGAGCGCGCGCTGGCAAAGGGCGTGTCGCTGAAACACGTGCTCGCCGACGTCAAGCGCTTCCGCGAGACCGACGCAAAGACACCCGTCGTGCTGATGGGCTACGCGAATCCCATCGAGCGCATGGGGGCCGATGCGTTCGCCGTTGCCGCGAAGGAAGCGGGTGTCGACGGCGTGCTGGTTGTCGACTATCCGCCCGAAGAATCGGCTATCTTCGCCGAAAAGATGAAGGCCGCCGGGATCGATCCGATTTTCCTGCTCGCGCCCACGTCGACGGACGAGCGCATCGCGGAGGTTGGTAAAATCGCGTCCGGCTACGTCTACTATGTGTCGCTCAAGGGCGTCACGGGCTCTGCAAATCTGGACGTTTTGAGCATCGCGGGTAAAATCCCGGCCATCAAGTCGCGCGTACCGCTGCCGGTGGGCGTCGGTTTCGGCATTCGGGATGCGCAATCCGCGCGCGCCGTGGCCGAAGTCTCCGATGCCGTCGTGATCGGCAGCCGTATCGTGCAGTTGCTCGAAGAAGCAGCACCCGAGTCCGCTGCGAGCAAGCTGACGACTTTCATTGCTGAAATTCGCCAGGCGCTCGACAGCATCGGCGCGACTGCCCGATAAACATCATTTTTGTCGCGGTTGGCATGGCGGCGCGGTTCCTGCTGCGCCGTCTTTCGTATCGCGAATCCTGGAAGGAATCATCATGAGCTGGCTCGACAAACTGTTGCCGCCGAAAATCAAGCAAACCGACCCGAAGAGCCGCAAGGGCATTCCGGAAGGGCTGTGGATCAAATGCCCGTCGTGCGAAGCGGTGCTGTACCGCAACGACGTCGAAGCGAATCTGCACGTCTGCCCGAAGTGCGACCACCATATGCGGATCGGCGCGCGCGAACGGCTCGACGGCTTGCTCGATCCGGAAGGCCGCTATGAAATCGGCCAGGAAATCCTGCCGGTCGACGCGCTCAAGTTCAAGGACAGCCGCAAGTACCCCGACCGCCTGAAAGAGGCGATGGACGAAACCGACGAAACCGACGCGATGGTCGTAATGGGCGGCGCGATCCACACGCTGCCCGTCGTGGTCGCGTGCTTCGAGTTTGCGTTCATGGGCGGCTCGATGGGTTCCGTGGTCGGCGAGCGCTTTGCGCGCGGCGCGCAGAACGCGATCGAGCAGCACGTGCCGTTCATCTGCTTTACCGCCTCGGGCGGCGCGCGCATGCAGGAAAGCCTGCTGTCGCTGATGCAGATGGCCAAGACCACCGCGATGCTGACCAAGCTCGCCGAGGCCAAGCTGCCGTTCATCTCCGTGCTGACCGATCCGACCATGGGCGGCGTGTCGGCGAGCTTCGCGTTCCTCGGCGACGTCGTGATCGCCGAGCCGAAGGCGCTGATCGGCTTTGCCGGCCCGCGCGTGATCGAGCAGACCGTGCGCGAAAAACTGCCGGAAGGCTTCCAGCGGGCCGAATTCCTGTTGCAAAAGGGCGCGATCGACATGATCGTCGACCGTCGCAAGCTGCGTGAGGAAATCGCGCAATTGATGGCGCTGCTGACGCGCCAGCCGGCCGACGCGGTCGCCTGACGCCGTCCCTGGCCGTGACGCAACGCACGGCTGACAGGAACAACCAACGCGCCGCGAGAAGTCTTCAAGCGGCGCGTTGGCATTTCTAGGATAATTCCGGTCCGCACTGCCAGTTTTTCAGATGATCACTTTCCCCACACTCGACGCGTGGCTCACGCACCTGGAATCGGCTCATCCTGTCGGAATCGACATGGGCCTCGCGCGCATCAGCAAGGTGCGTGACGCGTTGGACCTGAAGTTCGCGTGTCCGGTGATCACCGTCGGCGGCACGAACGGCAAGGGTTCTACCTGCGCGATTCTCGAATCGATCCTGCTGCGCGCGGGGTACACGGTCGGTTGTCATACGTCGCCGCATCTGCTCGCATTCAACGAGCGCGCGCGTATCAACGGCCAGATGGCGACGGATGCCGAACTGCTGCCGCACTTCGAGGCTGTCGAGAGGGCGCGCCAGTCGCTCTCCGAGCCCGTCTCGCTGACGTATTTCGAGTTCACGACGCTGGCGATCATGCATCTGTTCGCCGAGCGCGGGCTGGACGCAGTGATTTTCGAAGTGGGGCTCGGCGGGCGGCTCGACGCCGTCAACATTCTCGATACCGATTGCGCAATCATCACGAGCATCGACATCGATCACACCGACTTCCTCGGCGATACGCGCGAGAAAATCGCGTTCGAGAAAGCGGGGATCTTCCGCGCGGGCAAGCCGGCGATCTGCGCCGATCCCGTTGCGCCGCAAACGCTGATCGATCACGCGGAGAAAATCGGCGCGGAGTTGTGGCTGTTCGGGCGCGATTTCCGCTACGAAGCGCAACCGGGAAACGAGCGCCAGCAATGGAGCTACATCGGCCCGACGATGCGGCGGTCCGCGCTGGCCTATCCGGCGCTGCGCGGTGCGAATCAGCTGCTCAATACGACTGCCGCGCTCGCGGGGCTGGAAGCGTTGCGCGACCGTTTGCCCGTGTCGGCGCAAGATATCCGTCTGGGTCTTGCCAACGTCGAACTGCCGGGGCGCTTCCAGGTGCTGCCGGGCAAGCCGTCGGTCGTGCTGGACGTCGGCCACAATCCGCATGCAGCTGCCGTGTTGGGTCAAAATCTCGGCAATATGGGCTTTTTTCCGTACACGTACGCCGTGTTTGGCTCGATGCGCGACAAGGACATCGCGGGCGTGCTGGAGCATCTGAAGGGCGAGATCGATCACTGGAACGTGACCGATCTGCCGACGCCGCGTGCCGCCAGCGCGGAAGATCTGGAAGCGTTGTTGCGCGATGCGGGTGTCAGCGACGGCCCGGATTGCAGCGTGACGCGTTTTGCCACACCAGCAGAAGCTTTCCAGGATGCGCTAAAACGCGCCTCCGACAATGATAGAATCGTGGTTTTCGGCAGCTTCTTCACGGTTGCAGGCGTCATGGCCTACCGTAAATCGCAGCAACACTGAACGCGCGGGCCTCGAACCAAGCCATTCATGGGTATTTTCTCGTTCGGCAAGAAAGACGACGCACCGGCACGGCGCGGCGCAAATTCCAGTTCCAGCCGCGGTAGTCGTGCCGAGCGCACTGAACGCGCGGAACGCGTCGAACGGCGCAGCCGCCGCACGGACCGTTCCGGCGACGCCGACGCGATGCTGCTCGATCCCACGCTTCCCGAGAAGCAGCGCGCACGACGCCGCCTCGTCGGCGCGATCGCGCTGGTGATCGCCGCCGTCGTCATTCTGCCGATGGTGCTGGATTCGCACCCGAAGCCCGTCACCGACGACATTTCCATCGACATTCCAAGCCGTCCCGCGCCGAAGCCGCGCGCGTCGGTCGACAACGACACGCAAGCGGCCGTCGCACCGGACAATCCCGCCGCGCCGGATGCCGCGCTGGCGGCCTCGGGTCTCGCGCCTGCTGCGTCGGGCTCGGCCGCTACGGGCGCCGTGGCGTCGCAGCGCGACGGCAGCAACAGCAAGAACGCGCCAATCGCGATGACGCCTGCGAAGCCGCAAGCGCCCGCTGTCGTCGCGAACAACGCGCCGGCGGCGAAGCCCGCGGCGAAACCGCAGGCTGAAGCAAAGCCCGCGGCAAAGCCGGAACAGAAACCCGCAGTCACGGAAACGGCGCAAGCAGCCGCGTCGGGCACCGAAGCAGGTACGCCCGCGGCGCCTCCCGGCAGCCGCTTCGCGGTTCAGCTCGGCGCGTTTCAGGACGACGCCAGCGCACACGCGTGGGCAACCAGGTTGAAAGCGGCGGGTGTGCCCGTATATACGGAGCGTCGCAAGCAGGCTGACGGCTCCAGTCGAACCCTGTTGCGCGCCGGTCCGTTCGCGGACCGTGCGGCGGCGTCGGCGGCAATCGCGAAGGTGCGCGAGGCCGGTTTGACGTCGGGCGCGAACAACGGCGCTGCGCAGTAATCCGGCGATGTTCACCGCGTTCGACTACGCTGTAATGGCGGTGATCGCCCTGTCGGCCATGCGCGGAACGTGGCGCGGCTTTTTGTCCGAGGTATTCGGGCTGATCGGCTGGATCGTCGCCTTTCTGGTGGCGGCGCGTTTCGTAGGGCTGCTGGTGCCCTACGTGCCGGCGAACTGGCCGGGCGGCGCGCTGACGCAGTGGCTGATCGCGTTCGCGTTGATCGTCATTGGCGTGATGCTGGTGGCAAGCGTGGCCAACGCTTTGCTGAGCCGGCTGGTGCAGGTGTCCGGCCTGGGCGGTGTGGATCGCTCGCTTGGACTGGTGTTCGGCCTCGTACGCGGGGTCATATTGGTGCTGGTTCTGGTCGCCCTCGGTGGCTTGACCGAACTGCCCAAACAGGAATTCTGGCGCAACGCGCTGCTGCGGCCCTACGCCGAGCAGGGCGTGCGAGAGTTGAAGCCTCTGCTTCCCGAAACGCTCGCCGCCTACGTCCACGTGTAACGATCGCGTTGCACGCAAGGGGCGAAGGCGGATGACAAGGCGGGCCGATGGTGAAGCAGGCAGAACCACGGCGCGCGCGGCTGTCTCCCAGGCAGGCCGCACTGATCGAATTTCGTACCCTTTGAAGGACATGCCATGTGCGGCATCGTAGGCGTAGTTTCCCAGTCTCCCGTCAACCAGCTCATCTATGACAGCCTGCTGCTGCTGCAGCACCGCGGTCAGGACGCTGCCGGTATCGCTACGGCGAACGGCAACAATTTCCACATGCACAAGGCCAATGGCATGGTGCGCGACGTGTTCCGCACGCGCAACATGCGCAGCCTGCCGGGCAATAGCGGCATTGGCCAGGTGCGTTACCCGACGGCGGGTTCTGCGTCGAGCGAAGAAGAAGCCCAGCCGTTCTACGTGAACGCACCGTTCGGCCTGATCCTCGCGCACAACGGCAATCTGACCAACTGGCAGCAACTGAAAGACGAGATGTTCCGCATCGATCGTCGCCACATCAACACGAATTCCGACACGGAAGTCATGTTGAACGTGTTCGCGCACGAGTTGCAATTGTCGAGCTCGGGCCTGCAACTCGATCCCGCCGCGCTGTTCAAGGCCGTGACGGGCGTACACCGTCGTGTGCGCGGCTCGTATGCAATCGTGTCGCTGATTTCCGGCTACGGTCTGCTTGGCTTCCGCGACCCGTTCGGCATCCGTCCGCTGTGTATCGGCAAGCTGGAAACGGCGTCGGGCACGGAGTGGATGCTGGCGTCGGAATCGGTGGCGCTGGAAGGCATCGGCTTCGAGTTCGTGCGCGACGTGGCGCCGGGCGAGGCGATCTTCATCGACTTCGAAGGCAATTTCCACGCGCAGCAATGCGCGCCGAACGCGAGCCTGAACCCGTGCATCTTCGAACTCGTGTATCTCGCGCGTCCGGATTCGGTGCTCGACGGCGTGCCCGTCTACAACGCGCGTCTGCGCATGGGCGACTATCTGGCCGAGAAGATCATGCGCGTGCTGCCCAAGGACGTGAAGATCGACGTCGTGATGCCGATTCCCGATTCGTCGCGTCCGGCGGCGATGCAGGTCGCGGCGAAACTCGGCGTCGAATACCGTGAAGGCTTCTTCAAGAACCGTTACGTGGGCCGGACCTTCATCATGCCGGGCCAGGCAGTGCGCAAGAAGTCGGTGCGCCAGAAGCTGAACGCGATGGGCATCGAGTTCAAGGGCAAGAACGTGTTGATCGTCGACGACTCGATCGTGCGCGGCACGACGTCGCACGAAATCGTGCAGATGGCGCGCGATGCGGGCGCGAACAACGTGATCTTCGCGTCGGCTGCGCCGCCCGTGAAGTTCCCGAACGTGTACGGCATCGACATGCCGACGCGCAGCGAACTCGTCGCGCACGGCCGTTCGGATGAAGAAGTGGCGCGCCTGATCGGCGCCGATTTCCTCGTCTATCAGGACGTCGACGCGCTGAAGAACGCGATCCGCGACATCAACCCGGCGCTGAAGGAGTTCGAATCGTCGTGCTTCGACGGCAACTACATCACGGGTGATGTGACGACGGAATACCTCGACCGCATCGAATCCGCGCGTCTCGCGCCGTCCGCGCAATCGGACCGCGACGCCGCTAGCGACGCGATCGACGGCGGCGCTGCGCGTTCGCAATTGCACCTGCAACTGTCGGTCGAGTAACGCGGCGTAAGCGCGAGCACCGGGCAACCGGTCTCGCGCGCTGCAACAGCCGCTGAAACCCGGCGCGAAAATCCGGGGGCAGTGTTACCATCGGGTCTTGCGTCGATTTGATCTCAGCTTGCGGACGCGGGGAAACCCAAAACAGCTAAAGCGAACGGTGAGCAGCAGCACAGCCATCGCGCTTATAGCTTTCCCCGCACACGAAGCCCGCTTATGCCGACGCAAAGCGGGCTTTTTTGTTGCTCTCACGCGCGCAAACCTCGACGGCAAGCGCGCGTGACTTCGAAAAACGGAACAGAACGAACATGGACGACTCCCTCAACTTCGACACTCTCGCGGTCCGCTCGGGGACGTTGCGCAGCGACTTCGGCGAACACTCGGAAGCGATCTTCCTGACGTCGAGCTTTGTGTTTGCGAGCGCCGCCGACGCCGCCGAGCGCTTCAAGAATTCCGAAGACTATTACACGTACTCGCGCTTCACGAATCCAACCGTGACGATGTTCCAGGAACGTCTCGCGGCGCTCGAAGGCGGCGAGGCGTGCATGGCGACGGCGTCGGGAATGAGCGCGATCATGTCGGTGGTGATGTCGGCGTTGCAGGCGGGCGACCATCTCGTCAGCTCGCAGAGCCTGTTCGGTTCGACGCTTGGTATGTTCTCGCAGATCTTCAGCAAGTTCGGCATCACGACGACCTTCGTCGATCCGACCGACCTCGACGCGTGGAAAAACGCGGTGCGCCCCGAGACGAAGATGTTCTTCCTCGAGACGCCGTCGAACCCGCTGACGGAGATCGCCGATATCGAAGCGATCAGCAAGATCGCGAAGTCCGCGAATGCGCTGTTCGTCGTCGACAACTGTTTTTGCAGCCCGGCGCTGCAACAGCCGCTGAAGCTTGGTGCGGATGTGGTGATGCATTCCGCCACCAAGTTTCTCGACGGGCAAGGGCGTGTGCTCGGCGGCGCGCTGGTCGGCTCGAAGCAGTTCATCATGGAAAAGGTGTTCCCGTTCGTGCGCAGCGCGGGTCCCACGCTGTCCGCGTTCAACGCGTGGGTGCTGCTGAAGGGCATGGAGACGCTGTCGCTGCGCGTCGAGCGCCAGTCGGCGAATGCGCTCGAAATCGCGCGCTGGCTCGACCAGCATCCCGCCGTGAAGCGCGTGTTCTATCCGGGTCTCGAATCGCATCCGCAGTACGAGATCGCGAAGCGCCAGCAGAAGGCGGGCGGCGCGATCGTTTCGTTCGAGCTGAAGGGCGACACGCCGGAAGCGATGCGCGCGAACGCGTGGCGTGTGATCGACAGCACGAAGATCTGCTCGATTACGGGCAACCTCGGCGACACGCGCACGACCATCACCCATCCTGCCACCACGACGCACGGCCGCATCACGCCGGAAGCGCGCGCGGCGGCGGGCATCACGGAAGGTCTGATCCGGCTTGCCGTTGGTCTGGAGAATGCCGCAGATATTCGCGACGATCTGGCACGCGGCCTTGCAGGCTGATGAAGCGACGAAGTGAAGGGTAAAACGAAACGGGCGCTGCGAAGCGCCCGTTTTGTCATGCAGCCATGCTCAATGCAGCAATGCGCGCCACTGACCCGGCGCCATTCCGAAGCGGCGCGTGAATGCATGTGTGTAGGCGCTCTGATCGCCGAAGCCGACTTCGAGCGCGACATCGGTCAACGAGCGGCGCGGATCGGCGAGCAGCGTAACCGACGTATCCAGCCGCAGCCGCTGCAAATAGCGATGCGGCGTTTCGCCGAATGCGTCGATGAACAATTGATGAAAGCGCCGCATGCCGAAGCCGCAGTGCGCGGCGAGGTCAGCGATGCGCAGCGGCTCGGACAGACGCGCACGCAGCCAGGTATCGATGCGCGCGAAGTCCAGACCCGCGGCAGGCGCAGCATCCGCCATGCCTGTGTCTTCGATGATCGCCGCACATAAGCGGGAGGCCGCTTCCCAGTTGAAGTGCCGCCATGCGGCATCGCCATCGACACGCGCAGTAGCGCGGCCCGCAATATGCGAGACCAGTTGCGTGAGCGACGAATCGACGGTGACGGCGCGCGCCCGGTCGAACAGACGTTGCGGCACGGCGACCGACGACGCGGGCAGATCGAGCACGAGTTGCCGGTTTTCGCCGACGCCCGCGTAGTCGTGCCGCGAGCCCGCCGGAATGAGCCACGCGGACGTCCGGTCGATTTCCTGCGCGACGCCGTCCACCGCCATCACCATCGCCCCGTCCAGACCGAGCACGATCTGATGGAAGTCGTGCACGTCCGACGCTTCCACGGTGCCGTAGCGGCGCAGGGAAACGCTGGGTGCATCGATAACGGCGTGGCTCATCAAAATGCAACCGGAAAAACTACGGAAACGCTCAGACGCCGAGCAATTCGACTTCGAACACGAGCGTCGCGTTCGGCGGAATCACGCCGCCTGCGCCGCGCACGCCGTAGCCGAGTTGCGGCGGAATGGTGAGCTTGCGCACGCCGCCGACCTTCATGCCTTGCACGCCTTCGTCCCAGCCCTTGATGACCATGCCGCCGCCCAGTACGAACGCGAACGGGTCGTTGCGGTCCTTGCTCGAATCGAACTTCTGACCGTCGGTCAGCCAGCCGGTATAGTGCACGCTGACGGTCTGGCCGGCCTTCGCTTCTGCGCCCGAGCCTTCCGTCAGGTCTTCGTACTTGAGGCCCGAGGCCGTGGTGACTGTAGTCATGCAATGCTCCTTGTAATCGTTCGAAACCGCTATTGTAGGCGCGTTGTCCAACCGTCGCGAAGATTGGCCGAACGGCCATGCCTATAATGTCCAGACTGCAACCAACGGTGAACCGCCAACGAGGATGTCGATCGTGACCACGTCTACTCCGTCTTCTTCCGGCAGCAGCGAGGGGACGTCTGCCGTCGCCGAACGAACCGCGCGACGCTGCGCCGAAACAGCGCTCTTCATGCGTGATCATGTGCTGTCGCTGGTCTCGCACGACCTGCGCAGCCCGCTGAATGCCATTCACAGCTGGGCCTATGTGCTCGACCGCAAGATCGACGCGAACGACGCCACCGCGCAACGCGCGCTCGAAGGCATTCGCAACGGCGTCGAGCAACAGGTGAAGCTGCTCGAATCGATCGTCGACACGACGCGCGCCGAAACGAGAGCGCTTGCTTTGAACCGCGCGCCATTCGCGCTGCGCCCGTTGCTCGATGAAACGATAGGCGATGTGCGCGAGGCGCTCGCCGTGCGGCGTGGCGTCGCACTCCAACTCCACTCGCCGCTCGCCGCGCAGCAGATGAACGGCGACCGCGAGCGCCTGGCCGCTGCACTATGGCTGCTCGTCGCGTTCGCGGTGGAGGCGAGCGCGAGCGGCGCGACCGTCACGCTCGATGCCGACGTCGATGCGTCGACGTTCCGCGCCACGGTCGGCTGGCAAGCCACGCCTGCTGCGCTGACGGACGCTGCGCTGCCTCACGTGCTCGAAAACTTCGCGCGTGCGCAAGCGACGCAGCCGCGCGAAGCCGGCCGCATATCGTGGGTGCTCGGGCTGTGCAAGCGCATCGCGGAAGCCCACGAGGGCGCGTTCGAACAGGGCGAATGGGCAGACGGCCAGCCGACGACGCTCAAACTGCGTGTGCCGCTCGCCGGCGCATGACGCTCGCTCACACGCGCGTGCAGTCGCGCGCGACCTGGCCGGATGGCCAGTTCACGCGCGCTCAGCGCTTTCACATGCCTTTCGCGCTCTATACTGACGGCTTTTGTTGCCGGAGTTCTTCGCTTTGATCCAGTTCGTCGCCCTCATTGGCGCGTTGTTGCTCGTTGCCCTCAACGGCTTTTTTGTTGCCGCGGAATTCGGTCTCGTCAAGCTGCGGCAGACACGCGTGCAAACGCTCGCGGAGAAGCATGGCTTGCGCGGCAAGCTGCTCGCGAAGGTGCATGGCCGGCTGGATGCGTACCTGTCCGCATGCCAGCTGGGCATCACGCTCGCGTCGCTCGGGCTTGGCTGGATCGGCGAGCCGGCCTTCGCTGAACTGCTGAATCCCGTGTTCCATCTGCTCGGCAGTCAGAACGAGCAGTTGATCCACGGCATCTCGCTATTCTTCGCGTTCTCGTGCATTTCGTTCCTGCATATCGTGGTGGGCGAACTCGCGCCGAAGTCGCTGGCCATCCGCCAGTCCGAGCATATCTCGCTGTGGACGGCGATGCCGCTGTATGGCTTCTACTGGGCGATGTACCCCGCCATCTGGGTGCTGAACTCGAGCGCGAACGCGGTGCTGCGCCTCGCCGGTCTGACGGCCGACCACGGCGGCGACACGCATTACTCCACGGAAGAACTGAAGCTGATTCTGCGAGGCCGCCGCGCGAGCGTCACGAACGAACTCGACGGCTCGAAGGACGCCTATTCGCAGGACGAGTGGAACACGATCGCGCATTCGCTCGATTTCTCGCGCATGACCGTGTCCGACCTGATGCGGCCCGCGCACGAACTGGTGAGCCTGCGCCGCGATCTGCCGTGGCGCGACAACATGCAGATCATCGCGCGCCATCGTTTCAGCCGTTATCCGTTGCTCGAGGATGCGACGGGCGAGCGCGTCGCGGGCACGATCCATCTGAAGGATCTGCTGCTGGCGCGGCACGCGGGCAGCACGCTCGACGACCTGTCGCACTACGTGCGTCCCGTGCAGTACGTGAAGCCCGAGATGCCCGCGCTGGAACTGTTCCGGCGCTTTCGCAAGGGCGCGCC
Source organism: Paraburkholderia sp. XV (assembly GCF_020177535.1). Taxonomy (NCBI): domain Bacteria; kingdom Pseudomonadati; phylum Pseudomonadota; class Betaproteobacteria; order Burkholderiales; family Burkholderiaceae; genus Paraburkholderia; species Paraburkholderia sp. XV. The sequence goes on from NZ_JAGUUD010000042.1 coordinate 24,793, forward strand.
GCATCTTGCGCTGGTCGGCCGGAAGAACGCGAAGCCGATCGGCTTCCTGACGCTCGACAACCTGCTCGGCGCGCTGGTCGGCCAGATTCACGACGAGTTCCGTCAGGGCGATGCAGATTGGACGCGCATGGACGACGGCACGCTGATGGGCAAGGGTAGCTTGCCCGTGGTGTCGCTGGAGCGCGCGCTCGGTATCGATATCGACGAGGGCAGCGCGGAGTCCGTCGGCGGTCTGGTAATCAACGCGCTTGGCGATTTGCCGGAAGAAGGGCAGCGCGTCGAATTCGACCGCTTCGATGTGGTCGTGAAAAGGATGAAGGGGCCGCGTATCGTGCTCGTGCGGGTGTATCCGAAAACGTTCGATGATGAGGGTGGTTGAGCGTCACACTCGCGGCACCCCATCCTCGACCAGCACCGCCACCGGCATCGTCGTCAGTGCATCGCGCAGATACAGCAGCCCGGTATCTTCGACCTTCGGCGCGGCGGGACTCACCCAGTCGAACAACGCGCGCCCGAACAGTTCCTCGGGCATCTGCACCGCCGTGTCGTCCCATGCAATCGGATCGGCGACAGGCAGGTCGCTGCCGTTATCGAGCAGCGCCATCGACAGCCTCGTCGCAATCACGACCGCCCAGCAGTTGCCTTGACGCCGCGCGAACGCAATCGCATGCGCGGCGTACTTGCCTTGCACCGTGAGCGGCGTATAGCTGCCGCTACTCAGCAATTCGGGCATCTGCATGCGCAACGCGAGCATCCGCTGAATGATCGCGAGTTTCACGCGGCCATCGCGCCAGCCAGCGAGGTAATGGGAAGGCGGTGCCTCGGCGAGCAATGCCCGGCGCTGCGTGAAATCCACCGGCCGCCGGTTGTCGGGATCGACGAGACTGAAATCCCATAGTTCGGTACCCTGATAAAGATCGGGCACGCCGGGCGAAGCGAGCCGCAGCAAGGTCTGCTGCAGACTATTCACCACACCTGCCCGGCCGATGCGCGCGACGAATCCGCTCAGTTCGCGCAGGAACCCGTCGCGACGCTGCGGCGCGAGAATATCGAAAAGAAACTCGCGGCAGCCGTTCTCAAAAACTTCGTCAGGCGCAAGCCACGTAGTGCGCAACTTCGCTTCGCGCAGCGCTTTCAACTGCCATTGCGCGACGCGTTCGGCGAGCGCCTTGACGCCCGCTTCGTCGTCGGGCGAAAGGTTGGGCGGCCAGCAGCCGACCAGCGTCTGATACAGCATCGCCTCGGCGCTGGGGCCAGGCGCCCAGTCGTCGGCGTTGCCATCCAGCGCGCGCCTGTGCGGCGCGTTCAACGTCGTCCATGCGCGCAGCGTCGCAGTCCATTCGTCGGCGATTTCGCTGAGCACGGCGAGGCGCGCGCGTGTGTCCTCCCCGCGCTTGTGGTCGTGGGTTGCCGTCGCGAGCAATGCGTGTGGAAAGCGCCGTGCGCGTTCCTGATTGCCCGCGTGAAACTGCTCGACCGTCAGCGCGAACTCGCCCGGGTCAGCACCCACTTCGCAACGCGATAGCAAACGACCGTAGCGATAGCACGCGGTATCTTCGATCGCCTTCGCGGCGACGGGCGCGGTCAGCTGCGAGAACAGCGTCTGCACGGTGCGGCGCGCCGACGCCGTGTGATTGAACGCGCCCGCGTTGCCATTTTGCTGCGGTGCCGGATACGCGGCGTTGCGTGCATTGGCGTTTTCGTCGGCGCCGCTGCCGAGCCACGCATCGACGCGCGCCAGCACGCCATGATCGGCACGCGACAGCGTCTGTTTGGCGGCATCGAGCGCGATGTCGAAGTACGCGTTGTCGGCGGCGCTCCGCAGGCCGTTTTGCGGGTAGATGCGATAGACGGGAAAGTGCGCGGCGAGCTCGTTGGTCACGCGGCGGATCGCCGTGTACGTGAAGTCGCGGGTGGTGATGCTGTCGCGCGCGAGCCGATGCAGCGCGCGCGACACGCGGTCCAGTTCCGCGGGCAGATTCTCCGCGAGGATCTTGCGCCGCGCGGGCAGCGCTTCGTCTGCAAAGTTCGCGGGACGGCCGCTCAGATCGGCCCACGCCTCGGCGAGCGGCGCCGCGCCGTCTGGATCGTGCAGCAGCGCGCCAGCGTCGTTCATGAAGTCGTAGCCCGTCGTGCCGTCGACGGGCCAATCGTCGCGCAGCGCTTCGCCGCGTCCGAGTATCTTCTCGACGACGATATACGGCGTCGTGCCCTCGCGCAGTTCCGACAGCCGCTGCCGCAGCCGCTGCGTGTACTCGCGCGGTTCCGCGAGCCCGTCGACATGGTCGATGCGCAAGCCGTCGATCACGCCCTCCGCATAGAGCCGGAAGATCAGCGCGTGCACGGCATCGAACACTTCGGGACGCTCGACGCGCACGGCCGCGAGCGTGCTGATATCGAAGAAGCGCCGCCAGTTCACTTCATCCGACGCCGTACGCCACCACGCGAGCCGGAAATGCTGCCGCTCGATCAGACGGTGCAGACGGTCGCGCGTGACGGGCTCGTTGGGCGAATACGCTTCGAGCACGAACTCGATCGCCGACGCGCCGTTTTGCCGCACGAATTCGCGCAGCGCTTCGCGGCCTTCAGCCGCGCGCGGATGATCGGCGGGTTGCGTGGTGATCGACGTGAAGCGCTCGGCGAGCGCGCTCAGATCCGCGCGATCCGCCGATTGCAGGATCGCCGCGTAATCGGTCGGGCAGACGGGACACGCGTGCTCGCCGTAGACGATGTTGAAACGCCCGTTGTCGGCGTCGAAGCGCAGCGCGATGCGGCCCGCGATCAGTTCCTCGCCGTAAGCCGCGCCGAGCACGGGCATCAGCACCTTGCCGCGCAGCGCCGGGTCGGGCGAGTGCCAGTCGACATCGAAAAAGCGCGCAAAGGCGCTATGGCGGCCCCATTCGAGAATGTCCTGCCACCACGCGTTGTGCTTGCTCATGCCCATGTGATTCGGCACGACGTCGACGATCAGGCCCATGCCGAGTTCATGCAGCTTGTCGGTCAGACGCCGCAGGCCGTTTTCGCCGCCGCACTCGGCGCTGACCTGGCCGTAGTCCACCGTGTCGTAGCCGTGTGTCGAGCCGGGCGTGGCCGTCGTGATCGGCGAAGCATACAGATGGCTCACGCCGAGCGCGGCGAAATAATCGACGTGCGCGAGCGCATCGTCGAACGTGAAGTCGCGATGGAACTGGAGTCGGAGCGTGGCGCGCGGAACAGTCATGGCGTGTCGGACAACGAAGAAGCAGAGGTTGAGTCGGTGCGCGCCTGCTGGATGGCGAGCAGGCGGTCGCAAAAGGCGTCGTTGGCGAACAGTTCGTCGACGGGCTGGATCACGCGGCGGCGCCAGTTCGGATGCTCGTCGATCGAACCGGGCAGATTCGGCTGATCGACGAGACCGAGCAGGTCTTCCAGCGGAAACGTGACGAGCGGCGACGGCGTGGCGGCAACGAACGCGAGCGCTTCATCGACGGGTGCCTCGCCGGGCGGCGGCGGCTCGACGTCGGGCGCGGCGACCCCGGCTTGCTGGAACGCGCGCCATAGCGCCGCGCGGTCGTCGTCGCGTTCGGCCTGGGCGAGCGCGACAGGATCGCGTCCATCGGCGCGCGCGGCCGTCTGACCGATGCGATTGCGCCACACGATGTCCTCGCCGCGCCACCAGCCGGAGACGGTCGGCAGGTCGTGCGTGGTCGTCGTCCCGACCGCGCCGTTATCCCATTCGCCAGGCGGCGTGAAGCCCTTGCCGTCTTTGGTGCGTTCGAACCACAGCACGCGGATACCGGCCAGGCCATGCTCGCTGAGCCGCTCGCGAAAACCCGGCGGCACGGTGCCGAGATCCTCGCCGATCACGATCGCGCGATGCCGCCACGATTCGAGCGCGATCAGCCGCAGCATGTCTTCGAGCGGATAGCGCAGGTACGCGCCGTTCTTCGCGCTTTCGCCTTCGGGGACGAGCCACAGTCGCCGCAACCCGAGGATGTGATCGATGCGGATGCCGCCCGCACAGGCGAACGCCGAGCGCAGCATGTCGATGAACGCCGAGAAGCCCTGATTGCGCATTGCACGCGGCGAGAAGGTGGTGAGGCCCCACGCCTGGCCCGCCTGGTTGAACAGATCGGGCGGCGCGCCGACGGACACGCCGTGCAGCATGTCGTCGCGATACGACCAGGCGTGCGAGCCCGCGCTGTCGCAGCCGACGGCGAGATCCGCGATCAGGCCAATTGCCATGCCGGCATCGCGCGCCGCATGCTGCGCGTGCGACAGTCCTTTCGACGCGAGCCATTGCAGGAACAGATGAAACTCGACTTCGTGCCGGTGCTCGTTCGCAAAGGCCTCGACCTCGGGACTGCGCGGGTCCTGCAACGCGTCCGGCCACTTGCGCCAGTAGCCTTCGCCGCTATTCAGCAACTGGAACGCATGCAGCGCTTCGAAGCGTGCATGATCTTCGAGCGCGCGTCCGCCGCGCTCGCAAAAGCCGTGAAATTCCAGCGCGCGTGGCGAGTCCTGCGCGCGGTCGTTTGCGCAGAAACGCTCGAACAACACGCGCAGCACCTTGAGCTTGAGCGGCGTCGCCGTCTTCCAGTCGATCAGCGGCAGTGTTTCGAGTTGCGGCCAGACGTCGGCGCCGCCGGCTGCATCGAGCGCGGCTTGCGCGGCCTGTGCGCCGAACACGGCGGCAGGATCGATATGGGTGACGTTCAACCACAGCCGCGACGACGGCGAATACGGACTGAACGAGCCCGGCAACGCGCTGAACATCGCGTGTGTCGGGCTGACGGCGAGCGCATGCGCGCCGCGTTTCGCGCTTTCGATCGCAAGCGTGGCCAGCGCCGTGTAATCCCCGATGCCGCCGTCGCCGACCCGTCGCAAGCCGTAGAGTTGCGCCGCGATGCCCCACAGCGGCGGCGCGTTGGTGTCGCCGCCGTGCATCGCGCGCCACGCGTCGGTGACCGTGTAGCACTGCGCAGGCGCGACGGCGAGCGTCATGCGGTGCTCGTTGAGCACGAGCGTGTGATAGCCGGGTTCGTCGATAGGCGACAGCAGCGCCGCTTCGCCCCTCGGCGCCGTGAAGCGTCCATCGATCAGCGAGCCGCTTTCCAGTTCGATCCGGTAGTGGCTGCCCGACTTGATCGCGGCGGCGGGCAAGGCGATGCCGCGTCCGCATTCGACCGTCATCAGCGGCGGCAGCTTGCGGCCCGACAACTCGGCTTCGAGCGCGCCCGCGCTCTGGCGAATCTGCGTGGCGTTGCCGCACGGCAGGCCCATGCGTTCGAGCAACGCGGCGAGCGTGCTGTCGGGCACGCGCTTCCTGTTGTGATGCGCGTCTTCCCATTCGACTTCGAAGCCTGCGCGTGCGGCGAGGGCGTCGATGGAAATGCCGGGGCGTCGGTTTGTAGCCACGCGTGTCGCTCCTTAGGTCGTTGCGTGCTTGCGCGCGTCGTGGCCGACGGCATATTCGCTGACGTCGCCGGTCAGCCATGCGACGAATGCGTTCGGTGGCAACTCGCCCGCGTCGATGCGATCGCGCACGCGCGGCGGCGTTTCGAAGATCACCTTGCCCGCAGGGCGCTCGCCAAGCGGCAGGGCTTCATTGCCGAGATTCAGCACGATCGACAGCGTCTCGCCGTCGTCGAGTTTCCAGCGCGCGGTTAGCGCGTTCGCGTCGCTACCGCCGGCAGCCTTGAGGACCGTCGCACCGAGCGCCTTCGCATGGCGCAGGCGCGGCGCGATCAGCTTCGCGCGCACGGCGAGAGCGGATTTGTAGAAATGCATCCAGTCGAGCGCGTCCTTCGCGTCGGGCGTGTCGCCTTGCCGCCCGGCAGGCGGCGACGACATGGCGAGCGTCTGGGGATCGTTCGGGTCGGGAATCAGCGCGCGGCGCTTCTCGTCGGCGAACGCGGCGAAACGCGCGAATTCCTTGCGGCGTCCTTCGCGCACGGCATTCGCCAGATCGCCGCTGTAGTCGGTGAAGAACAGGAACGGCTGCTTCGAGCCATATTCCTCGTCCATGAACAGCAGCGGAATCTGCGGCGACAGCAGCAACAGGCCCGTGGCGGCGCGCAGCGCGTCATCGGCGCACAGCGTGCGCAGACGCTCGCCCATCGCGCGATTGCCGATCTGATCGTGGTTCTGCAAGAACGCCACGAACGATGTGGGCGGCAAATGGCCGCTCGGCTGGCCGCGCGGTTGGCCGTCGTGGATGGGCGAAGGGTCGCCCTGATAGCCGAAGCCGCTGCCGAGTATCCGCGCGAGCCGCTGGATCGGCTGATCGGCGTACGCGGCATAGTAGCCTTCGTGTTCGCCCGTCAGCAGCACGTGCAGCGTGTTGTGCGCGTCGTCGTTCCATTGCGCGGTGAAATGGCTGTCGAGCAGGTTCGCCGTATTGCGCTCGTTTTCCAGCACGAGATGCACGTGTCGACCGTGTTGCACATGCGCGCGCACGTGATCGGCGAAACGGCGCAGCCAGTCGTCGTTGTCGATTGCGTGCACGGCATCGAGGCGCAAGCCGTCGAAGCGATATTCGTTGAGCCAGTAGAGCGCGTTGTCGCAGAAGAATTCGCACACTTCGCCGCGCTCGAAGTCGATTGCGGGACCCCACGGCGTGTGCGTGCCTTCGCGGAAGAACGGCTTCGCATACTGATGCAGATAGTTGCCGTCCGGGCCGAAGTGGTTGTACACCACGTCGAGGAACACCGCGAGGCCGTGCGCGTGCGCGGCGTCGATCAGCGCTTTCAGGTCGTCGGGACGTCCGTACGCGGAATCGGGCGCATAGGGCAGCACGCCGTCATAGCCCCAGTTGCGTGTGCCGGGAAAATCGTTGAGCGGCATCAGTTCGATTGCGGTGACGCCCAGCTCCGCGATGGCGGGCAGGCGCTTCATCACGCCGCCGTAGCCGCCCAGCGCGCCGACATGCAGTTCGTACAGCACCGTTTCTTCCCACGGCCGGCCACACCAGCCCGCGTGCTCCCATGTGTAGGCGCGCGGATCGATCACTTCGCTCGGGCCGTGCACATCCTGCGGCTGAAAGCGCGACGCGGGGTCGGGAACCAGCAGCGCGCCGTCGAGCTTGTAGCGATACAGCGTGCCCGCGCCGCAAGCTATTTCCGTTTCGAACCAGCCATTGCCCGTCGCGCTCATGTCGTGCGTGCCGGATGCATTGCCTGTTTCGACGACTACCTGCACCTTCGCGCACGACGGCGCCCACAGGCGAAAGCGCGTGCGCGGGTTCGCGCTCGCCGCGCCGAGCAGCTGCGCGCCGAACGGCAGGCAGTGCGCGTGATGATGCGCGTGAGGGTCGATTGGACGTTCATGCATGATTGTCACCATTCGTCGGCATGTTGATACGCACGCTCATTGCAGACCTTCCGGCATGGGCTTTCTGTTGATAATCGGGCGCTCGCGCGGTTAGCCGGACTGCTCGGTGTCGGGCATCGACGTGCCCGGGTCCGGCGGCAATGCGGTCAACAGACGCGGCCCGTACTGCGCGCCCGCGCGCCAGCTTGCCTGCCAGTCCGCGTCGCCCGTGGGCTGCGCCGCGAGCACCACCATGCTGTGCGCGGGCACTTCCAGGTCGGGCGCGGCGAGCGGCGCGGGCGGCGCTTCAGGGTTCGCCGTATCCAGCAGCACATGCCATTCCAGGTGCGGCGGCGGAGGCATGAAGCGCAGCGCCGCCGCCGATGCGTTCAACATCAACAACAATACTTCCGTTTCTCCATTCAGGCCTGCGCCCGCGCGCCGCAGCGTGAAGGCGCGGCCTTCGGGGTCCTGCCACGCTTCGATGGTCAGCGCTTCGCCGTGCTCGTCGAACCAGCCGACGTCGTAGAGACCCGGCAGCACTTCACGGTCGCCGAACAGGAAGCGGTTTTCGCGCAGCAGCGGATGCTGTTTTCGCAACGCGATGATGCGCGCGAAGAACATAGTCATTTTGCGCCCGTGTGGGAGCGCGGCACGTTCCCAATCTATCCAGGAAATTTCGTTATCCTGGCAATACGCGTTGTTGTTGCCGCGCTGGGTGCGGCCCATTTCGTCGCCAGCGAGCATCATCGGCGTGCCGAGCGCAACGAACAGCGTTGCGATCAGCGAACGCGAGACGCGCTCGCGCGCTTCGACGATGGCGGGTTCGTCGGTCGGACCTTCGACGCCCCAGTTCGAGCTGTAATTTTCGTTATGGCCGTCGTTGTTGTTTTCGCCGTTGATCTCGTTATGTTTCTGCGAGTACGCCACGAGATCGAACAGCGTGAAGCCGTCGTGCGACGTGACGAAGTTGACCGAGGCCGTCGGCTTGCGAAAGCGCCGGTTGAACAGATCCGCCGATCCCGTCAGCCGCGCGGCGAGATCGGGCCGCATGCCGGCGTCGCCGCGCCAGAAGCGGCGCACGGAATCGCGGAAACGGTCGTTCCATTCGCTGATGCCGGGCGGATGATTGCCGAGCTGATAGCCGCCCGGGCCGATGTCCCACGGTTCGGAAATCAGCTTGCGTTGCGACAGGATGGGATCTTGCCGTAGCGCGTCGAAGAAACCCGAGCCGGGATCGAAACCCGAATGCTCGCGTCCGAGCGTGACGCCGAGATCGAAACGAAAGCCGTCGATATTGAACGCGGTCGACCAGTAGCGCAGCGAATCCATCACCATTTGCAGGACGCGCGGATGGGGCATGTTGAGCGTGTTGCCGCAGCCGGTGTCGTTGATGTGATGGCGTTCGTCGCCTGGAATGAGGCGGTAATAGCTGGCGTTGTCGAGTCCGCGCCACGACACGGTGGGGCCCATCTCATTGCCTTCGCACGTGTGGTTGTAGACGACATCGAGTATTACCTCGATTCCTGCCGCGTGCAGTTGACGGACGGCGATGCGCATCTCGTCGAGCCGATGCGCGGTCAGGTAGGACGGTTCCGGCGCGAAGAACGCGGCCGTGTTGTAGCCCCAGTAGTTACGCAGTCCGCGCTCGACGAGAAAGCGGTCGTTGAGGAATGCGTGGACGGGGAGCAGTTCGACGGCGGTGACGCCGAGTTTTAGCAGATGCTCGATGAACTCTGGCGATGCGAGTGCGGCGAACGATCCACGTTCGGGCGTGCGGAGGTCTTTGCGTAGCATCGATGCGCCGCGCACGTGGGCTTCGTAGATGACAGTTTCATTCCACGGGACGTTGGGGCGTGTGTCGTGGGACCAGTCGAAGGCTTCGTCGACGACCACGCATTTGGGCATGGCTGGCGCCGAGTCTCTTCGGTCGATCGAGAGGTCCATTCTGTTCGAGTGGACGCGGTAGCTGAACAGAGCGTCTGACCATCGGAACTGGCCGATGAGTTTTCTTGCGTAGGGGTCTAGCAATAGTTTGTGCGGGTTGAAACGGTGACCATGCTGCGGTTGATATGGGCCGTGGGCCCGGAATGCGTATACCGTGCCTGGGTGGGCGTGCGGCAGGTAGCCGTGCCATACCTCGTCGGTGCATTCCGGCAGCGCGTAGCGCTTCAGTTCTTTTCGGCCGGTTGGCTCGAACAGGCATAGCTCGATGCGTTGCGCGTTCGCGGAGAATACGGCGAAGTTCACGCCTAAGCCGTCCCAGCTTGAGCCTAAAGGGTACGGGGCGCCAGGTAGTAGTCTGTCTGGTAGTACGTGCGGCATGGCAAGTGGGTTCCCGTTGTTGTTGGTGTCGGTTTTGCTTTTGCTTTTGCTTTCGCTTTGCGCTGGCATCCGCCGATTTACGTTTGCGCTGGCATCCGCGTTACGTTAGCTCGCTTCAAGCGTCGCCCCTGTGCGGGGCGGCACCTACTTTTCTTTGCCGCCGCAAAGAAAAGTAGGCAAAAGAAAGCGGCTCACACCGCCAGCCTTTCTTCCCGCCTGAGGGCCCCCACAGGTTCTTACACTTCAAACGGCAATCACGTCATTCGTGCCCGTTGCCAGCGCTCCGAATACATGCCTCACCCGCTTCACACACCCGCACTTCAACATGCCGTGCCACATAGTCCACCGCCGCCCAGGTGGCAAACTGTGTGTCGGCTTCTTGTACTTCGCACGCCTCACTCCGGACCGATTGCGCATGCGCACCACCCTGTAAGAGCCCTAACGTGTACGACGCGATAACCTGCACACAGTTTGCCACCTGGGCGGCACATACCGTTCGCTGCCGCTGGCCTTTGTACGGGTGCGTGAAGCGGGTGAGGCATGTATTCGGAGCGCTGGCAACGGGCACTGACCAGGGCACGGCGGCGTGAAGCGTGGGGACGTTGGGGGCCCGTGGACAAGAACATGGGCTGACGGTGTTAGCCGCTTTCTTTTGCCTACTTTTCTTTGCGGCGGCAAAGAAAAGTAGGTGCCGCCCCGCACAGGGGCGACGCGTGAAGCGAGCTAACGTATCGCGGATGCCAGCACAAAACTCCAAAACCCGAACCCTGCAACTGCAAACACCGGAACCCTAACCCCACGGCCTCGCAGAGAAAACGCAAACCCAAACCCAGCCCCAAACCTCAATCAGCCCGAAGCACAACAGTCGCCAGCGGCGGCAGCACCAAAGAGGCCGACTGCGGCCGCCCATGCGCGGCAACGTCATCTGTATAGATGACTCCACCGTTCCCCACATTAGACCCACCATAAACCCCAGCATCGGAATTAACGATCTCAACCCACCGCCCCGCGCGGGGCATCCCAATCCGATACCCATGCCGGGGCACCGGCGTAAAGTTGCAAACCGTAATCAGCTCGCGCCCCGCGCCATCCGTGCGCCGCCAGGCAAAAACCGAATTCACGCTATCGTCGCCAATGATCCACTCGAACCCCCCCGGCTCGGTATCGAGCCGATGCAACGCCGGTTCCTCGCGATAAAGCCGGTTCAAATCCCGCACGAGCCGCTGCACCCCATGGTGCAATTCATCATCGAGAAGATGCCAATGCGGCGACCCATCGTGATCGAACTCGGCCATCTGCCCAAACTCGCCGCCCATGAACATCAGCTTCTTGCCCGGATGGGCCCACATAAACGCAAAGTACGCGCGCAGATTCGCAAACTTCTGCCAGCGGTCGCCAGGCATCTTGCCCAGCAGCGATCCCTTGCCATGCACGACCTCGTCGTGCGAAAGCGGCAGCACGAATTTCTCGGAGTACGCATACACCATCGCAAACGTCATGTTGTGGTGATGCCATCGACGGTTGATCGGGTCTTCGTGCATGTAGTGCAGCGTATCGTGCATCCACCCCATGTTCCACTTGAACTGGAAGCCGAGCCCGCCATCCTCGATGCGCGCCGTCACACCCGGCCACGCCGTCGATTCCTCGGCGATCGTGATCGCCCCATGCACGTCCGGCATGTGCTGCACTTCGTGATTCAGCCGCTTCAAAAACGCAATCGATTCGAGATTCTCACGCCCGCCATAAATATTCGGCACCCACTCGCCCGCCGCACGCGAATAGTCGCGATACAGCATCGACGCGACGGCATCCACCCGCAAGCCATCGACGTGATAGCGCTTGAGCCACGCCAGCGCCGATGCGATCAGGAACGCGCTCACCTCGTTGCGGCCGAGGTTGTAGATCATCGTGTTCCAGTCTTGGTGATAGCCCTCGCGCGGGTCGGCGTGCTCGTAAAGCGGCGTGCCGTCGAACTCGATCAGTCCGTGTGCGTCGTTCGGAAAGTGCGCGGGCACCCAGTCGAGTATCACGCCCAGCCCCGCCTCGTGCGCGCGGTTGATAAAGCCCGCGAACTGCTCCGGCGTGCCGAAGCGCGCCGACGGCGCGAACTGCGACAACGGCTGATAACCCCACGATCCACCAAACGGATGCTCGGCAATCGGCATGAACTCGATATGCGTGAAGCCCATTTCCTTCGCATAAGGAATCAGCCGGTCCGCGAGCTCGGACCAGTTCAAGCCGCGATGCCCTTCCTCCGCGACGCGCAGCCACGATTCCGCATGCACCTCGTAGATCGAGATCGCCGATTGCGCGGTCTGCTTCGACGCGCGCGTCTGCATCCAGTCGCCGTCGGTCCACGGAAAACGCTCGACAGCGTCGACGTGCGCAACGACGGACGCCGTCGCGGGCGGCTTCTCGGTCTGCATCGCGCAAGGGTCGGCCTTGAGCGGCAACGGATGGCCGTCGCGCGCCAACATCTCGTACTTGTAGCGCGTGCCCGCGCCGATGCGCGGCACGAACAGTTCCCACACGCCGGCCTGATGGCGCAGCCGCATCGGATGACGGCGGCCGTCCCATGAGTTGAAGTCGCCCACCACCGACACGCGCCGCGCATTCGGCGCCCATACGGCAAAGCGCACGCCCGGCACGCCATCCAGCGTGAACGGCCGCGAGCCGAGGCATTCGAGCACCGCGTACGGATCGCCCCACGCGACGCGCTGCAAGGGCTCGTCGCCCAGCACGGGGCCGAACGAATACGTGTCCTCGATTTCCTGAACCGTCCCATGCCAGTCGATCCGCAAGCGATACGCCACGGCTTCGCTGACGGGACCCGCGAACAGGCCGCCCGGATGCAGTTGCTCCAGTTCGCCGAGCAGCCTGCCGTCGTCGCGCGCGATCACCGACACGCGCGCCGCGTTCGGCAGCATCACGCGCACGACGGGGCCGGCGCTCGTCTGGTGCATGCCGAGTTGCGAGAACGGATCGTGATGGCGCGCATCGACGAGCGCATCCAGGTCCACGCGATGCAGACCGGCCGCCTCAAGTTGAACGTTGTAGTGCTCACTCATAATCGCCCTCTGATGCTGCGGGAGGCGCCGAGGCAGCCGCCGGCGAATGCGGCGCGGCGCCCGTGTCGCCCAGCAGGCGGCTCGTCAGCGCGGCAAGGCCGCGCACCGGCAAGCCGAGCCATGCGGGCCGGTTGGCCGCCTCGTAGCGGATTTCATAAGCGGCCTTCTCGATCAGGAACAGATCGAGCAAGGCCTGTTCGTGCTCCGGCGCGACGAGCCGTTGCGGCGCGGCTTGCGTTGCCGCGCGGTACTCGGTGAGGAACGCCTCGGCAGCGGCGGCGCGGAAGCGCTCGAACAGCGCGCGCTTGCGGTCGGCCGTCATCTGCGGCGCGGCTTCCATTGTCGATTGCGCGGCGGCGCTCGCGTACGACAGCGAACGCAGCAGCCCCGCAACGTCGCGCAACGGGCTCGACTTCGCGCGCCGCTCCTCCAGTTCGCGCGCCGGCTCGCCTTCGAAGTCGATCAGGAAGGCGTCGCCCTGCGCCACGAGCACCTGGCCCAGATGGAAGTCGCCGTGAATGCGCGTGCGCAGCGCATGCGCGTCGGGCGTCACGAGCTTCGACACCGCTTCGACCAGCTTGTCCTTGCGGTCGAGAATGCTGCGGCCGAGCAGTGCGGCATCTTCGCCCAGTTGATCGACGTTCTTCTCGAGCAGTTCGAGCGCGGTGGCAAGCAGTTTCTGCGTACCGTCGATCCACGCCTGCACCTGTTTGCTGTCGGCGGGTTCGGGATCGAATGCCGGGTTGTCCGATGGCGACGCGAGCGCGACGTGCAGCTCGCCGAGCCGCTTGCCGATGATCCCCATGTACGACGCGTAGCCTCCCGTCGCTTCTTCCTCGTTCACGCGGTCCTGGTTCGCCTGGTTCTCGTTGCTGGCGCCGTCGACGGCGAGCGCCAGTTCGTCGATCGAACGGCGCAGCGTGTCGAGCGCCCAGTTCCACGCGTCGCCCTGGTTGTCGACGAAGCCTTGCAGGATACACAGCGTATGCGGCACGTTCTCGGGATCGACGCGCACCACTTCGCCATACAGCGGCGCGGTGTTCGCGTAGCCGAGCTGCGTCAGATAGCGGCTCATTTCCGCTTCGGGGTGCACGCCCTTCAGCAGACGCCGCACGAGCTTCAGCACCACCTTGTCGGCGATCACGAGCGAACTGTTGCTCTGCTCGGCGGCGAGCCAGCGGATTTCGGGCTGGTCGCCAAGATCGAGTTCGTCGAAACGGTCGGTCGGAATGAAATGGATCGTGCTCTTTTGCACGGTCGGCACGCCGGCGCGCTCGCGCAGCTTGCGCAGCGTGCCGTATGCGAACTGCGGCAACGAGAACGCGTCCGTCAGATGGCCGACGTTGCGCCCGCGGCGCACGCGCGCCAGCGCCAGTTGCATGAAGAGCGGCGTGGTCGTGTCCGCGCCCCATGTGATGGCGAGCGGCAGCACGTAACGCTCGGTGTGGTCGCCGACATCCGCTTCGATCTCCGTGAACGCGAAGCCCGCTTCGGGGATCGTCGTGAGCGCGGCGAGGCGCACGGCATGCATCTTCTGATCCTTCGACGCAAACCATCTACGGCGTCCCAGCCACGACGGCAGCACTTCCGATTCGAGCAGCCGCACGTTCTCGGGCGTCGGACCCGCCTGGCCTTCGCGGATCACGATGGTGACGAAATCGGGCAGCGGCTCGGACGGCGCCTGGCTCCATGTCGGACGGCCGCCGCCTTCGCAAAGCAGGAACCACAGGAAGCCGTACGGCGGGAAGGTCAGCAGATACGTAAGTTGCCCGATGCGCGGGAACACCGAGTCCGCCGTCATTTCGATGGGCACCGCGCCGTTGAATTCGGACAGATCGAGTTCGACCGCCTGCGGCGCACGCGACAGATTCGCGACGCACAGAATGGGCGGCTCGCCCGGCAGTTCGCGCAGATACGCGAGAATCTTGCGGTTGCTCGGCTTCAGGAAGCGGATCGTGCCGCGTCCGAACGTGTGCTTCGAGCGGCGCGTCGCGAGCATGCGCCGTGTCCAGTTGAGCAGCGAATGCGGATCGCGGCTCTGCGCTTCGACGTTGACGGCGTCGAAGCCATACAGCGAGCCCATGACGGGCGGCAGCACCAGTTGCTCGGGATCGGCGCGCGAGAACCCGCCGTTCCGGTCGGACGACCATTGCATCGGCGTGCGCACGCCGTCGCGGTCGCCGAGGTGAATGTTGTCGCCCATGCCGAGTTCGTCGCCGTAATAGATGACGGGCGTGCCCGGCATCGACAGCAGCAGCGAATTGATCAGCTCGATGCGGCGGCGGTCGCGCTCCATCAGTGGCGCGAGGCGCCGCCGGATGCCTAGATTCAGACGTGCGCGCCGGTCGCTCGCATAGGTATTCCACAAATAATCGCGCTCGGAGTCCGTGACCATTTCGAGCGTGAGTTCATCGTGATTGCGCAGGAAGATCGCCCATTGGTTGGTCTCGGGGAGATCCGGCGTCTGCTTCATGATGTCGGTGATCGGAAAGCGGTCCTCGCTCGCAATCGACATGTAGATGCGCGGCATCAGCGGGAAGTGGAATGCCATGTGGCATTCGTCTTCGTTGCCGAAGTATTCCTGCACGTCTTCCGGCCACTGGTTCGCTTCGGCGAGCAGCATCCGGTTCGGATATTCGGCGTCGATGGTCGCGCGAATCTTCTTCAAGATTGCGTGCGTTTCGGGCAGATTCTCGTTGTTCGTGCCTTCGCGTTCGACGAGATACGGCACGGCATCCAGCCGCAACCCGTCGATCCCCAGATCGAGCCAGAAGCGCATCACCTGCAGCACTTCGCGCATCACCGAGGGATTGTCGAAGTTCAGGTCGGGCTGGTGCGAGTAGAAGCGGTGCCAGTAGTACTGGCCCGCAACGGGGTCATGGGTCCAGTTCGACGGTTCGCTGTCAATGAAAATGATGCGCGTCTGCTCGTACTTCTTGTCCGTGTCGGACCACACGTAGTAGTTGCGATGGTTCGAGCCGGGCTTCGCGCGGCGCGCGCGCTGGAACCACGGGTGCTGGTCCGACGTGTGGTTGATGACCAGCTCGGTGATCACATGCAGGCCGCGCGCGTGCGCTTCCTGGATGAAGCGCTTGACGTCGCCAATCGTGCCGTAGTCGGGATGCACGTTCTTGTAATCGGCGATGTCGTAGCCGTCGTCGCGGCGCGGCGACGGATAGAACGGCAGCAGCCAGATCGCGCTCACGCCGAGTTCCGCGATGTAGTCCAGCTTCGCGATCAGGCCCGGGAAATCGCCGACACCGTCGTTGTTCGCATCGAAGAACGACTTGATGTGCACCTGGTAGATGATCGCGTCCTTGTACCAGAGCGGATCGTCGGCGAGCGTCGACACCTTGGCGCGGCGCGACGGGCGCGGCTTCGCTGGAGCAGCCTCGGCCGTCGGGTCGGTGAAATGCTGCGACGTGCTTTCGGCGGGATCGTCACGTTTCATATCGCACCTTCATTGAATGTCGTGTCGTGAGCGGCCCGATGCGTGTCGCTCTCATCGGGAACAGCGTCGCGCGGCAGGCCGGCCGCGGGCGCGATGCGCCAGATCGCGAACGGCCGCATGCCGGGATCGAGTCGCACGTGTTGCCATCTGCCATGCCATTGAAACTGCTCGCCCGTCATCTGGTCGATCACGTCGATGGCGCCGTGATCGTGCAGGCCCCAGGCGTTGAACGTGCCCCACGACAACTCGATATCCGCGCCCTGTTCGTTGTACGGATCGAGATTGATCGCGACGACGATCACGTTGTCGCGCGCCGGCGTGGCCTTTTCGAAGAACAGGATGCTCTCGTTGTGCGCGGGCAGGAACGTCAGATTCAGATGCGAGTGCAGCGCCGGGTTCGTGCGGCGAATGCGGTTCAGCTCGGTGATTTCGCGCACGATGTTGCCGGGCCGGTTCCAGTCCCATGCGCGGATCTGATACTTCTCCGAGTCCAGATACTCTTCGCTGTTCGGCAGCGCGGCGGCTTCGCACAGTTCGAAGCCGCTATACACGCCCCACAGTCCCGACAGCATCGTCGCGAGCGCGGCGCGAATCAGAAAGCCCGGACGCCCCTGCGCCTGCAGATGACGCGGGTTGATGTCCGGCGTGTTGACGAAGAAGTTAGGCCTGAAGTATTCGCGCAGATCGGTTTGCGTCAGTTGCGTCAGATATTCGGTGAAATCGCGCTTCGATTCGCGCCATGTGAAGTACGTGTACGACTGCGAGAAGCCGAGCTTCGCGAGCCGCGCCATCACGCGCGGACGCGTGAACGCTTCGGCGAGGAAGATCACGTCGGGATGCCGCGCGCGCACGTCGTTGATCATCCATTCCCAGAACGGGAAAGGTTTCGTGTGCGGATTGTCGACGCGGAAGATGCGCACGCCTGCATCGATCCAGAACAGGATCACGTCGCGTAGCGAAATCCACAAATCGGGCTTTGCGTCGCGCGCGTAGAAGTCCGGATTCACGATGTCCTGATACTTCTTCGGCGGGTTCTCCGCGTAACGCAGCGTGCCGTCGGGACGCCACGCGAACCATGTGGGATGCTGCTTGAGCCACGGGTGATCGGGCGAGCATTGGATCGCGAAGTCGAGCGCGATTTCCAGGCCGTGATCGTGCGCGGCGGCGAGCATGCGCCTGAAATCGTCGAGCGTGCCGAGCTGCGGATGCACGGCATCGTGGCCGCCCGCTTCGCCGCCGATTGCATACGGGCTGCCCACGTCGTCCGGGCCAGGCGTCAGCGTGTTGTTGCGGCCCTTGCGGTTGGCGACGCCGATGGGGTGAATGGGCGGAAAGTACAGCACGTCGAAGCCCATGTCGCGGATGCGTGGCAGTTTGCCGATCACGTCGTCGAAGTTGCCGTGACGATGCTCGTCGTCGCTCATCGAGCGCGGAAAGATCTCGTACCAGCTGCCAAAGCGCGCACCCGCGCGTTCGGCATCGATGCGATAGACGACAGGATCGCGCGACAGCCCAGGCCGGTGACGTGCGGCGGCGAACGCGTCGGCCGTGGTCGGCGCGAGCACGATCGCGAGGCGCTCGCCCGTGTCGGCCTTCATGAACTCCTTGACGATCGCTTCGAGCTGCTGCCGCTGCGAGCCTTCGACCGTCTCCGTTTCCGCGAGCGCGAGCGCGAACAGATGCTTCGCCTCTTCGAGTTCGAGATCGACGGACTGATCGGCCTTCAGCTTCTTCTGCATGTGATCGACGAGCGACGCGAAGTCGTCGCGCCACGCAATCACCGTGTATTCGTGACGCCCGACACGCTCCAGCGCAACGCGCGCCTCCCAGATGTCGTTGCCGGCGGGCTGCGCGGGCGTCATCGGTGCTTCGTGCCAGGCGGTTTCGTCGGCGGCGCGCCAGATCACGGCTGCCGCGATCTTGTCGTGGCCTTCGGCGAACACGGCGGCGGTGATGTGCACGCGTTCGCCGACGATGCGCTTGGCGGGGAAGCGTCCGTGATCGACGGCGGGCGATACGCTTTCGATCGCGACGCGCGAGCCCGCGATCGCATCGAGCACGCTCTTGTGTCCCGAGGTCTTCGTGTTTTTCTTGTCGATGGGCGGTGCAAGCACGACGGGCTTTTCGGCGACCGCGCGGAACAGACGGCACGCGCCCGGCGCGAGCGTGAACGGGGCGAGCGGCTGCGGCGCGCCGCGCGATTCGGTGCCGAGTGGCACGAAGCGCGTGAAGTCGCCCGGCACGCCGTCGAGAAAGCGCGCGGGATCGACGCGCACGGGCGTGCCCAACTCCGGGTTGATCGCCACCATCACGGCTTCGCCCGCGTCGCGCAAATCGCGCTGATCGCCGCGCAACAGGATCGCGGCGTGCGTGTCGGGGCCGGACAGCGAACGCAGCTCGCCATTGGTTTGCAACGGCCAGGTGTCGCGCGCGATCGCGTTCGCGTGACGCACGCGCTCGGAGAGATCGAAGCGCGCCGCGCCGCGCAGGCTCGCGTAGTGGGCGGCGTCGCCGAGCGTATGCGAGATCGGCTCGGCAATGCCATATTCGAAGCCCATCGGCATCATCCAGCCGGTGCCCGTCGAAACGGCTGTCAACAATGCGCGGCGATACGCGCGCTCGACGATCGCGGCATCGTGCACATGTTCGAGGTCGGCCGCGAGCCGCGTGCCGTAAGGCGCTTCCGGAAAGGCGACGGGCGAGCCGATGCGCATCAGCAGCGCATGCTCGTCGAGCATCCACGGCGCGCGGAAGTCCCACCAGCGCGACGACGAAAACACGGCGTCGAAGCCCACGCCTTCGAGCGCGGCGACGTCCGCGCGCTCGAGGCCGGGCGTCGCGGCGAGAAAGCGCGTGGACGGATGGCGCGATGCGCGCACGGCCTCGAGCAGGCGCCGCCATGCGAAGGCGGGCACGCGGTGCGGCGAATCGAAACGGAATCCGCCGATGCCCGCATCCGCGAGCGCGTCGAGCGTCTGCGCCCACCAGCCGAGCAGCGGCGCAGCCGCGTGCTCGTCGTTGAAGTTCGCATACGCGACGTTGTCTTCGTGGCGTGCATGGCGCGGATCGAGCCGCGCTTCTTCCGGTTCGAACGGATGAAACCAGTCGCGGTGTTCACGAAACAGATTGCCGTCGGCGGCAGCGCGATCGATCACGAGATCGACCAGCAGCGTCAGGCCGTGCTGGCTCGCGGTTTCGGCCAGACGCTGCAGCACTTCATGCGCGCTCCCGGTGCCGGCGAACGCGGGATGCAGCCGCGCATGATCGCTGACGATCTGCGCGTGGCCGGCCTGTCCCGGCTGGAACAGCCCGCCGATCAGCACATGATCGAAACCGAGCGCCGCGGCATGCTCGAACTGCGCGGGCCACGCATCCAGCTGTCCGACCAGGGGAGAATGCACAAAGTAAATCCGCGGCGCATAGGCGTGAGGAGCTTCCATCGGTCGTTTCCAGATTTCGTCCTGCTGTGCGGCGTGGATGCACATGGGTGCGATCACGACCGCCTATTAGGCTTCAGAGCCGGATGCCGCGCGATGCGTCCTGCGACGGCGCGTACTGCTCAATGTAGTGCATTCATTGATCGACAGGCGGCGCGTCAGTTCAAAGAGTCTGCGACGGCGCCGCAAGTCGTCTGTCCGGGTTCAATCAACAGGCGGTGGTAGAGCAAGCGGTATGCCAGAAAGCGATACAGCAGGGTCAGGACTGAAGCGGCGAGATGCGTGCAAGGACGGCTGGTGCAGCCTGGTACGGCACGGCGAAAAAGATGCGGGCGCGGCGTCGTTCATACGAATGATGCCGCGCAACCGAAGGAAGACGTGTAATTCGGGCGCGTCGTCCGGCGGCTGTTACATGGCATGTTGCCATAGCCGCGGGCGCGGGGCTGCCGAAGGACTGCGCGCGCGATGGTTTTGCGGGCGCGGCCCGCTACGATCCGAGCAAACCCGCCGCCATGTTGATGCACAGCCCGAGCACGGCTACGTTGAAATAGAACGACAGCACCGACTGCGCGAGCGCCGCGCGGCGCACCTCGCGCGAGCGCAGCACGATGTCCGACGTCTGCGATGCGACGGCGATCGTGAAGGAGAAGTACAGGAAGTCCCAATAGTTCGGATCGAGCTTGCGGTCGGGGAACTTCAGCGCGGTTTCCTGGGTGTCGGTTGCGAAGTGCAGGCGCGCGTAGTGCAGCGTGAAGATGGTGGGTATCAGGAACCACGCGCCGATCAGCGTGATGCCCGTCACGATGTAATGCGACACGCCCGTGCTGCCTTTCGACGACGCCAGCTCCAGCACGATGGCGGCCACGCTCGCGACCGTCGCGAGACAGACGACGGCGAGCACGACCCCCGCGTTCTCGTCTTCGCGCTGCGCAATGTCGCGCACGCGATCGTGATCGGCGCGTGCCATCTCCAGCCACATCAGCGCGAGATAGGCCCACACGGCGACGTCCCACGAGACCAGCACGCGGATCATCGGGCGTATGTGCACGCCCGCGAGCAGCACGCCGACCAGCACGCCGAGCACGAGGCCCGTCATCATGCGCGGGCGGTTGCGCAATACCTGTGGATAGACGCTCATGGGCGGGTGCTCCGGGCAGCGGAGCGTGACATCCGTATGTCTCGATGCATGTTCGAAAGTGGTGGTGAAGGTTGCGGCGATTCTACCGGGGGCATGATGGTGGATGATTTGTCGAAAAAGTTGTGGGGACGTTATTGTTTTCCGCAGTTTTGCTCACTGGGCTTGCATGCGGCTTTCATTCGTTGTTTCGTTCTCGCGCGCAGCGAACGGCGAGCATGCGAGGGCGGCAACATCGCTGCCGCGCGCGGCCATCAGAGACCGCGAGACAGCGGTGCAAGACCGGTTTTCGGGCGGACGCCCGGCATGCGCGCATGGTCCGGCGCGAACCGAGCGACGCGCGGATCGCCGCCGTCGCGAACTATGTGACGAAACAGTTCGGCAATCCCCGCTCGACGCTGAGCGCGGAGCAGGTCGGCAGCCTGCGCGCCGTGCCGCAGTGAACGAACCGTGATCGAACCATGAGCGTGGCGACGGGAGCCTGCATGTTGGCGGCGCGAATGCGTATAGCTCGCAAACGGGCATGCACTGCGCACGAATCCGGCTCACGAAAGGCGTGCGAACGCGAGATGCCGCGCATACGACGCTTGCACGCTCGCACTATCATGGTGTTATGGATTCCACACTTGTCACCGTCGTCCAACATCATCCCGTCAACCGGACCGGACGCGATTTCGTCGTCGGCGATCTGCACGGTTGCGTCGACGCGCTGCGCTTCCTGTTGCGCGAGGTCGATTTCGATCCGTCGCGCGACCGGCTGTTCTCCGTCGGCGATCTCGTCGATCGCGGCTCGCAGTCGGAAGAGGCGCTGGCGCTGCTCGACAAGCCCTGGTTCCACGCGGTGCTCGGCAATCACGAGGACGCGCTCTGCGCGGTCGCTGAAGGCAAGCTGAAGAAGCAGTGGTGGTATGGAATCGGCGGGCTGTGGAGCGTGCAGGTGCCCATCGAAAGGCTGCGCGTCTATGCGCAGCGTCTGCGCACGCTGCCGCTGGTGCGCGTGATCGGCTCGGGCAGCGAGCGCTTCAACGTGCTGCATGCGGAATTTCTCGGCTCGGACGCCGAACTCGACGCCGACAATCTTTCCGAAGAAGTTCGCCAGCAACTGCTGTGGGGCCGCAGCCTGGCGATGGGCGCGGGCGATCCGATGCGCCAGCTTGGGCTGTCGCTCACCTATTGCGGCCATACGCCCGTGCGCGAAGTGCAGCAGATCGGCGCGCAGATGTTCATCGATACAGGCGCATTCGGTCCGGGCGGCAAGCTGACCATCGTCGAGGCGCGCACGACGAAGCGCTGGTCGGTGACGGTCGAACGGGCTCGTTCGGTCGGCGCTTCGGCGCTGGCATTGCCTTGAGCTTGCGTTCTGACGCGTCCGGCGCCGTAGCGTTTAGCCCACCTGATTCAGTTCGAAGACGATATCGACGGCGCTGCCGTTCCAGTTGTATTCCAGATACGCCGCGTGATGGCAGTCGCGCAGCAGCGTCGTTTTGAACGCGGCGAGGCATTCGCCGCCCGCATCCCGCACCGACGGATAGACGATGCCCGGCGCGCCCGCTGCGCGCGCCGCGCGGCCGAGCGCCTGGCCGGGCGTGTAGTCGTTCGGCGACAGCACTGAAACATCGACCGATCCGGCATCACGCAAGTCCACCACGTCGCCCTGCGCCATCACCGTGTAGAGGCGCATTTGCTGACGCATCGGCGGCTCCTGCGTGGCGGCGAGGAAGAGGCCCGAGTGATAACGCGTTTCGGCGATCGCGGTTTCGCGCGAGCGCGCGCAGTAGAACACGCCGTAGGTGCCGTCGGAGAAGCGGCTGCCTTGCGGATTCAGATGCGTGAGCGCGGCCATGATCGGCCCGTAGCCGGGACCGAAGCGCCGCTCCTCGCGCGGCACGAGATCGAGATCGCCGACTTCGGTGCGTACGCGGTCATTGGTCATGGCTTCGAGCGCGTAAAGCGCATCGAAGTCTTCCGGCGACGCGACGCGGTCGAACAGGTTGACGGCGGGAAAGCGCGTGGGGATCACGCGGAACGCAGGTGTCCAGGCGAGCGAGGCCACACGCCATTGGTCTTGCCATTGCAGTTCAGTCACGCCCAGCCGCCTCGCATTGCGTCGAGATACTGGCGCACGGCCACGAGGTCGCTGATGTTGCCCGCCAGCATGCGGTCCAGCGCGCGGCGGCCGCCGAACGGCGGCGCACTGTTGGGGCGCTTGATCCACGTGTCGGCGGCGGCAGGTTGCGGCAGCAGGATTTGCAATGCCTTGTAGATGCCGAGCAGAAGCGACAGCCGCTCCAGCGTGTCGCGGCCGAGGCGGGCCGTTTGCGGCGCGTTCTTCCATTTGAAGAAGGTGGAGCGGCCCGGCGAGCCGAGCAGGATGATCTGCTCTTCGGCGCTCAATTCCCAGTCGCGCGCGATGTTGAAGAACGCGCGCAGACCGGCGGCGGACATGTCCGCCATGGAGGGTTCGGCGGGCGGTCGTCGCAACGGGCGTTCGGCGCTCGAATAATGGGCAGCGGAAGACATGATCGGAGTCCTGAGTTGAACTTTTTATGCATATTAGTCTATATGCGGATTAATGCAAGCGCGGCTGTATAATCCGCCCTCCAGTTTTTGCACGGAGACTGCGGTGTCGCTGCGTTCGAAGGTGTGGGTGTCGGTTGGTTTGCTGTGCGTGTCGGTGGCGGCGCGCGCCGAGTACAAGGAAGTGTGGAATCCGCCTGAGGCCGCGCAGCACGCGAGGCACTCGAAGCACGTTGCCGGTGCGGGTGCATCAAAGGGCGCGCATCCGGGCAAGTCCGCGCCACATGCGAAAGTGGCGGGAAAGGCTGCCGTCCCGTCCGGGAAAACAAAAGCGACTAGCGCCGCCGTCAAAACGGCTCGCGCGCCTGCGCCGCGCGATTCATCGCAAAAGCCTGCGCCTGCAAAGCCAGTCGTGGCTGCGGCCAAGCCTCGCCAGGCCGCGCAGAGCAGTGCGCCGCAAGCCAGCGCTCAACCGCCGCGCGAACTTCCGCCGATCCTCCACTAGCGCCCGCCAGCGCCTCACTGCGCGATCAACCCGTTCGTCACGAGCCGCAACGACTCGACTGAACGCGCGTCGCGCACGCGCGAATGGAGCGTCAAACGCGATTCCGGCAGGGCCGGCAAGCCGAGCCGCGTGCCTGAATCGACCAATCCGCCTGGCGCGACACGCCTTGCCAGCGGCGACACGGCGAGCCCGGCCGCCGCCGCGGCGCCGACAGCCTGCACGCCGCCGCCGACAAACGCCTCGCGCCACGCGATCCCCGCGCCGTCCAGCGTGCGCAGCGCGACCGAGCGCACGTTGCAGGGCGCGGCCAGCAGCGCCAGCGGCAGCGGCTCGCCCGCGCGCGGCTGCCATTCGGGCGTCGCGAGCCACGACAGCGGCTCGGTGAAGAGCAACTGGCCGTCTTCACGCGGTGCGTCGTCGGGCTCCGAGCGCACGATCACGGCATCGAGCCGCCGCTCGTCGAACTGCTGCAACAGCGCGGACGACAACCCCATATGCAACTCCAGCACCAGCCCTGGATCATGCGCATTGACGCGCGCGAGCAGCGCCGCGAGGTCGGTGCCCGCCACATGCTCGCTCAAGCCCAACGAGAGCCGCCGTCTGTCGGCGGATAGCGCGCCGAGTGCGCGGTCGTGCGCGCCCAGCAGGTCGCGCGCGCCGTCGAGAAATGCCTGGCCGTGCTCCGACAGCCGCACGACGCGCGGCGTGCGTTCCAGCAAAGGCTTGCCCAGATGCGCTTCGAGCCGTTTCAGCTTCAGGCTGACGGCGGACTGCGTGGTGTCGAGGGCATCGGCGGCGCGGGTGAAGCTGCGCAGATCCGCGACCAGCACGAAGGCGCGCACAGCATCGAGATCGAGTACTTTCATTCCGATTTAAAATAGATGAAATATCCAGCTATATCTGTTCATTATGATAAGGCCGAACTAACCTGAGTGCACGTTCTGTTCATTCATAGGAGTTCGACATGCCTTTCACCCGAATCGCACTTCGTGCCGGCAAGCCTGCTGCTTACCGCCAGGCGCTGACGCAAGGCATCCAGCGCGCGCTGATTGCCGAGTTCAACGTCCCCGAAGACGACATCTTCATGGTTATCACCGAGCACGACGACAGCAACATCGTCTATGACCGCAACTATCTAGGCATCGCGCGCAGCGACGATCTCGTGCTGATCCAGCTCACCGTGACCAACAGCCGGACGCAGGAGCAGAAAAAAGCGCTCTTCAAACGCATCGCCGATAACCTCGCCGAGCATCCGGGCGTGCGGCGCGAGGACGTGTTCATCAATCTCGTCGAAGTGCTGAAGGAAAACTGGTCGTTCGGCAACGGGATCGCGCAGTACGCGCTCTGAGCGTTTGCGCCACGGCTTGCGTGCGGCTGGCGAAAGGGGCGTCGCTATAATGGATCGCACCTTCACCCGTCCTTCCGTCCTTCAGCCGACACGCACGCGCGCCATGACATCCGATAACAACAACGCTTCCCACGATGCCTTGCAATTTGGCGGCTCCGTCTGGTTTCGCTCGGGCGAGCAGGCGCTCGGCGGCACGCAGCGCATTGCACTGCTGGCGGCGATCGGCGAAACGGGCTCGATCACGGGCGCGGCCAAGGCGGTCGGCATGAGCTACAAGGCCGCGTGGGACGCCGTCGACGCGATGAACAACCTCGCGGGCGAAACGCTCGTGATCCGCTCGACGGGCGGCAAGGGCGGCGGCGGCACGACGCTCACGCCGCGCGCGCTGAGTCTGATCGAAACGTTTCGCGCGGTCGAACGCGAGCACCGGCTGTTTCTCGAACGCGCGGGCGCGGCGATCGCCGGATTCTCCGACGACTGGCGGCTGATCGGCCGCATCGGCATGAAGACGAGCGCGCGCAACCAGTGGTACGGCAAGGTCAGCGCGATCCGGCGCGGCACGGTCAACGACGAAGTTGCGCTGGCATTGCCCGGCGGCCAGTCCGTCGTCGCCGTCGTCACGCACGAAAGCACGGAGACGCTGGGGCTTGCTGTAGGCGGCGAAGCGGTGGCGCTGGTCAAGGCGTCGTCGGTGCTGCTGGTTGCCGACGACCGCACGTCGGACCGGCTGTCGACCCGCAACCGCCTGCGCGGCACGGTGTCGGCGGTGCGGCGCGGCGCGGTGAATGCCGAGGTGTCGCTGACGCTCGAGGGCGGCGCGGTCGTGACGGCCGTCGTCACGAATGAGAGCGTCGTGGAACTGGCAATCGCCGAAGGGCAGGCGCTCGTGGCCGCGTTCAAGGCGTCGAGCGTAATTCTGGGCGTGACAGCCGAGGCTTAACCGCGCGGCGCCGTCTGCTAGGACACCGTGCGGGGATAGCCCGCGAAAGGCGCATTCTCGCGCACGCTGCCGTCATAAACCTGCACGACCTGATCGCCGAATGCGGCGACATCGTCGGGATCGTGCGTGATCAGCAGCATTGGAATGTCGAGCCGCGTTTGCAGATCGGAGAGTTCGCGCCGCATGCGCGCGCGCAGCGCGTGATCGAGCGCGGAAAACGGTTCGTCGAGCAACAGCAGGCGCGGCTGCGCAACGAGCGCACGTGCCAGCGCCACGCGCTGTCTTTGCCCGCCCGAAAGCTGTGCCGGATGATGGCCGGCCACCGTTTTCAGATCGAGCGCGTCGAGCCAGTAGTCGATCTGCGGATGCGAAAAACGCCGTCCCGGATTCAGCCAGCCTGTGTGCATCCCGAAACCGATGTTCTGCCGCACGTTCAGATGCGGGAACAGCGCGTAGTCCTGAAAGAGATACGCGAGACGGCGCGCCTGCGGCTTCTGGTCGATGCCGCGCGTGCTGTCGAAGAGCGGGTCGCCGTGCAGCACGATCTGGCCTTCGTCGGGACGCAGCAGGCCGGCGATCGCCTGCAGCGTCAGGCTCTTGCCCGCGCCCGACGGGCCGAACAGCACCATGCGCTGCGCGCTCGCCGTGAACGACACATCGAGCTTGAACTGGCGTTCGGCCGTGCGCAGCGTTTTGCGGATATCGACGGTGAGCGGCATATCAGCGGGACGTCATCAGCGAGTGTTGCGGCACGAGCCTGCCCGCAAGCACGAGAATCAGGACGCAGGTGACCGAGGTCACGAGCACGAGGAAATTGGCCGTGCTGTCGTCGCCCGCCTGCACGGCGGCGTAGACGGCAACCGACAGCGTCTGCGTGCGGCCCGGCAGATTGCCCGCGATCATCAGCGTCGCGCCGAACTCGCCGAGCGCGCGCGCGAACGCGAGCAGGGCGCCCGCGAGAATGCCGCGCGACGCGAGCGGCAGCGTCACGCGGAAGAAGATCGCCGTTTCGCTGATGCCGAGTGTGCGCGCGGCGCGTTCCAGTTGCGGATCGACGGATTCGAACGCGGCTCGCGCCGACTTCAGCACGAGCGGAAACGCGACTACCATCGACGCGATCACCGCGCCTTGCCATGTGAATACCAGCTGGATATCGAAGCGGTCGAGCCACGCGCCGAACACGCCGCGCCGGCCGAGCAGCACGAGCAGGTAGTAGCCGAGCACCGTCGGCGGCATGACGAGCGGCAGCGTCAGCAGCGAATCGATCAGATCGCGCGCGCCCGACTGCCAGCGCGCCAGGCCGAAGCCGGCCGCGACGCCGAATACGATGTTCAGCGCCGTCGCCCAGCCCGCGACTTTCAGCGACAGCAGCAGTGGAATCCAGGCCTGTTCCATGATGTCAGCGTCGTGCCTGGTCTCTGGCGGCGCGGCTTAGTGCGCCGGCTTGAAGCCGTACTTCGCGAGCACGGCCTGACCTGCCGGCGACAGCACGAAGGTGATGAACGACTGCGCGTCGGCGGCGTGCTTGCTGCCTTCGACCTGCGCGATCGGATAGGTAATCGGCGTCGCGGTCGGCACGGTCAGCGCGACCTTCACCTTGTCGGGCATGACGGCGGCGTCGGTGCCGAACACGAAGCCGGCGTCGACTTCGCCGCGCGACACGTAATCGAGGCTTTGCCGCACGTTCGACGCCAGCACGCCCTTCGCGCTGACGGCGTCCCACACGCCCGCCGCCTTCAGCGCGCCTTCCGTGTAGCGGCCGACAGGCACGGATGCCGGATCGCCGTATGAAACGCGCTTCACGCTCGCCGTCGTCAGCTCGTTCAGGTTCGACGGCGCGAGCTTGCTGTCCGTCGGCACGATCAGCACGAGCGAGTTCGCGGCGAAATCCTTGCGCGTTGACGGCACGATCGCCTTTTGCCCGGCGGCCTTGTCCATCGCTTTCTGGTCGGCGGACGCGAACACGTCGGCGGGCGCGCCCTTCACGATCTGCTGCATCAGCACGTCGGAGGCGCCGAAATTGAACAGCAGCTTCGTGCCGGGATGCGCCTTCTCATACGCGTCGCCGACGGCCTTGAAGGCATTCGTCAGGCTCGCGGCCGCGGACACGACGAGTTCGTCAGCGCGGGCCTGCGCGGCGAAGGCAAACGAAATCGCGCTCGCGGCGAGCAGGGCAGGTTTCAGAAAGCGGATCATGCGCGGCAAGGACATGGGCAGATGGCGCCGGTTCGACCGGGGCGGGTTGAAAACGCCATCGTAATATATGTGGGGTTATAGCGGTCGGCATATTGAACATGTGGCGCGCAAGATAGCCGGTTTCGTGCGATTTATGCGTCGGAATCAGGCAAAGGCATAGCGACGTTGCGTGTTTTTTGCAACGGCGCGAGGGGTGCGACGGGCGCCGCGGGAGCGGTTGGCGCAGCGGGCGCGTAAGCGTCGCGCAACGCTTTCCAGCGGGCGCGGACGAACGGCCGGTCATGGCCGGAAATTTTCAGCGCGATATGCGTGACCCAGCGCTGGGTCGGCAGATGCACGGCGTGCAGAGCGAGTGTGATGATCGTCAGGCTCAACACCACGGGCACGACGGGCAGGCGCCCCGGCGGCGTGGCGTTCCACGCGATGCGGACGAACACGAGCGCCGTCAGCGCGCCGACGATGCAGCCCGTGATCGCCTCCGAAGGCGAATGGGCCTCGACGACGACGCGCGAAAACCCGACCAGCGCGCCGCCGAACAGCGCGAGCGCCACGCCCACGACGCGCACGGCGGGCGGCGCTGGCAGCAGAACGAGCAAGACGGCAACGGGGAACACGGCGGTGGCGAACATCGCGTGCCCGCTCAGGCCGGTGAAGTCCCATACTTGCACGCCGACCCCCCAGCCGAGGAACGCGATCTTCGTCGCCGTAACCAGCGCGATGGCGACGCCGAGCAGAAACAGCCACGCGGCCGCGAGCCGCCACGAATAACCGACGGTGAGCCACAGCGCGATGGCGAAGGCGAGCGGCAAGGTCAGACCGGCGCCGCCGAAATTGGTAACCAGAAGCCAGAATTGTGGTGACAGGTGAAGCATGGACAATCCTTAACGACATGTACGGGGCGCGAACCTGCCAACGGCCAAAGGCTTCCAGGCAGCCGGCGATGGTGCCCGATCGAGAAGGACATTCCCCGCTCGCGCGCATTCTATAAGTATAGAGGCACCCGTTACGCGACAGATGGAAGGAAAAGCGCGAAAACTGCCAGATGTTAGGACAATTCCGAAATTGTCTTGGTCGAAGGTCGGCGCGACGCGCATTTTCCCAAATCGGCCTCGGCCAGTGTCAGCATCGCATGGAGATTGATGTTATTGTGCATTGCACAAGTCTGCCGCAAGGCAGGGAGCATGAGTCCCTATTAGCGAGAAAATCCTATGCCGAAAAGCTTGACCAAAATCTGGCTAGGCGGCCTGAAACGTCTGTTTGCGATCCAGACGGAGCACGCACGCGCGACTACCAAGCGCAAGCCAAAACGGTCGTCAACCCGGACCGCCACGCGACCGGCCACGCCTGGCGTCGCGAAACCGTCGTCGAAGGTCCGCCAGACTGCCACGCGCGAGGTGCCGCAGCGCGGCGCGCGCGAATCCCGCGTACGGCCACGCGCCGCTGCCTGGGCGAGCGGTTCGTGGACGCGCTCGTTCCACTCCGCGCCCGCCGCGCCCGGCAGCCTGGTCAACCATTTGCAGTACGGGCTGTATCTGCCCGCCGGCAAGCCTCTCAAGCACGCGCCGCTCCTCGTGATGCTGCACGGCTGCACGCAGTCCATCGACGAATTCGCCGAAGGCACGCGCATGAACCTGCTCGCCGACCGCTACGGCTTCGCCGTCGTGTACCCGGAGCAGTCGAAGCATGCCCATGCGCATCGCTGCTGGCATTGGTACGACGATACCGACCGCGCGGGCCGCGCGGAGGCGCGTGCCGTGGTGTCGCTGGTCGAGGCGCTGGTGGAAGCGCATGGGCTCGACCGCGAGCGGGTGTATGTCGCCGGAATATCGGCGGGCGCGGGGCTGACGTCGTTGCTGGCGCTGCACTTTCCCGAGCATTTCGCCGCCGTCGGGCTGCATTCGGGGCCCGCATTCGGCGATGCGCATTCCGGCATCGCCGCGATGGACGTGATGCGGCGCGGCACGCGGCAGGACCCCGTTGCGCTCGTCGACGCCGTCGCGGACGTGACGACGTATCCGGGCATGCCCGCGATCATCCTGCAGGGTGAAGCCGACCGCGTCGTCGCGCCTGTCAACGCCGAGCAACTGACCGAGCAGTTTTTGCGGCTGAACGGCATCGTCGATGCGCGGGGCGTGCGCAAGGTCGGCGACATCAAGGAAGACCGCAAGGCGACCGTCACGACGCGCGATTACACGCGTGGCGGGCGGCGCGTCGTGCGCCTGTGCCGCGTGCAGGGCCTCGGCCACGCGTGGAGCGGCGGTGACGATGCCGTGCCGTTCCATTCATCGAAAGGTCCGGATGCGTCCAGTCTGTTGTGGGACTTTTTCCGGCATCAGCGTCGTACCGAGTCGACGCGGTCCGCCAGAAGTACCGCCGACAGCCCCCGGCAGCGCGCGAGTTGACAAATTGCCACACTTCGAATTTGGTGCTGGTGCAATCCTAGGGTTTTCCCTATAATAGGGGTTATCCCTAGGTGTCAGCCACCTAACGCCAAATTCGAGGTTCACCATGTATCTGATCAGCCGCCTTTTCCTGTTCCTGACCAAGTCCTACGACGTGCGTGTCAAAGAGCAAAACGACGCGTATCTGGCCGAAGCCACGGATCTGTACGACCTCGAGTTCCGCATGCGCAAGATCGACCGCGAAGCGCAACTGCGTCATCCGTCGTGGATGAGCCAGCACTAAGCAGCGGCAAGCACGGGCCGGCATGCGAGCCGGCCGTGCCATGAAAAGCGCTCAACGCGAGCGCAGCACGCCATAGCGCGCCAGTGTTTGCTCGCGCGCTTTTGCATGATCGACGACAGGCTGCGGATAGTCTTTCCCCAGCACCACGCCCCAGTCCTTCAGATCATCGGGATTCGCCTGCCATGGCGCGTGAATCCACTTCGCGGGCACGTTCTCCAGTTCAGGCAAGAAGCGCTTGATAAAGAGCCCTTGCGGATCGAACTTCTCCGATTGCGTCACCGGGTTGAAAATCCGGAACCACGGCTGCGCGTCGCAGCCCGTCGACGCCGCCCATTGCCAGCCGCCATTGTTCGCAGAGAAGTCGAAGTCGTTGAGCTTCTCCTCGAAGTAGCGCTCGCCACGTCGCCAGTCGATACCCAGATCCTTTGCCAGAAAACTCGCCGTCACCATCCGTAGCCGGTTGTGCATGAAGCCCGTCCGGTTCAGTTGCAGCATCGCGGCGTCGACGAGCGGATAGCCTGTGCGCCCTTCGCACCAGGCCGCGAATAGCGTGTCGGCGTGCCTGCCCGTTTCCCAGCGCAGCGTGTCGAATTCCGGCTTGAACGACGCGCGCTTCGCGATATGCGGATGATGCGCGAGGATCATGAAGTAGAAGTCCCGCCAGATCAGTTCCGATAGCCATGTGGCGGCGCCCTGGCCGTCGGGTTGCAGCGACATCCCGTGCGCGAGCCGCGCGAGCGTGCGGATCGAAACCGTACCGAAGCGCAGGTGCACCGACAGATGGCTCGTCCCGCGCGCGGCGGGAAAGTCGCGCCGGTCGGCGTAGCTGTCGATGCGGGTCCGAAAATCTTCAAGCAGCGTTTGCGCGCCGCTCATGCCCGACAGCAGCTCCGTTTCCGCCAGCTTGCCGGGCGCGAAGCCCATTTGGGCGAGCGTCGGCCATGCGTGATCGAGCTTGCGCGGCGGCCGCGCAAGACTCTGTGCGTACCGTTCGACGGGATAGGGCTTCAGATCGAACGGCGTCAACTTCTTGAGCCACGCGTTCTTGTACGGCGTGAACACTGCGAAGGGCTTGCCTTGTCCGTTGAGCAGTTCGTCGCGCTCGAAAATCACCTGGTCCTTGAACGTCAGCAACTGACGTCCGTCATCGCGCAGCTTTTCTGCGACGCTTTCATCGCGCTCGATCGCGACGGGCTCGTAGTCGTGATTGGTGAAAACGGCTTCGGCTTCGAGTTGCGCGGCGAGCCTGGGAATCTCTTGATGCGGATCGCCATGCACCACGATCAGTCCGCCGCCGCCTTGCTTCAGCGACTTCTCCAGCTCTTCCAGTGAAGCAAGAATGAATTCGATCCGCCGGTCCTGCACCTTGCCCTTGCGGTCATCGTGTTGATGCGCCCAATCGATCAATGGCTGAAGAATGGTCGTATCGAATACGAACACACACCAGACCCGCTCGCAATGCTTGAGCGCGTAATACAGCGCCGCGTTGTCGCCCGTGCGCAAGTCGCGGCGAAACCATACGAGTCCGTTCTGAAAGTGTGCGTCGAGCTGATAGGCGCGGGTCATGATCGATTGAGTTGTTGCGCGTCGGCGGATGCGGACGTCGGGCCGAAAAAGCCACCGCCGATGATAGTGTCCGCCTGCCGCAAACCCAATGTCCGTGGGATCGAAAATCGACGCAAAAATGAAGCAGCGCCCGCCCTTCGCACGAAAGGCGGGCGCTGCTTGCGAAGCGACGATCAATCCAGATCGACTCAGACCACGTTCACGCGCACATCGACATTACCGCGCGTCGCGTTCGAATACGGGCAAACCTGATGCGCCGCGTTCACCAACTCTTGCGCTGCCGCTGCGTCGAGGCCCGGCAGCGAGACGCGCAGTTCGATATCCAGCGCGAAACCGCCCTTGTCGTTCGGACCGACGCCGACGTCGGCCGTCACAGTCGTTTCTGCCGGCAAGGCCTGCTTGCGCTGGCCAGCGACGAATTTCATCGCGCTCAGGAAACACGCCGAGTAGCCGGCAGCGAACAGTTGTTCCGGGTTTGTGCCTTGTGCGCCGTTGCCGCCGAGTTCGCGCGGTGCCGCCAGCTTCACGTCGAGCGCGTTATCCGACGAAACTGCGCGGCCATCGCGACCGCCATTGCTCGTTGCCGTTGCCTTGTACAGTACGTTCATGTTGACGCTCCTTGATCGGGTCCAATGATTGGGTCAGTGCTTGCCAGTGTTTCGCGTCATCGCTATCGAACTGGCATGGACAAAATATATCGCGCAAATCATTAGCGTGCAAACTAAATTGCCTATCGATGCGATAGGCACGCGTGCACGCGAGTCAGTAGCGTTCGAGATAGTCGTTCAGCGTGCCGCGCAACTGCTGCAGATCGCTGCGCAGTCGCATCAGGAATTCGGGCGTTTGCTGGGTCGCGCAGAAGATTTCTCCCGGCACTTCGCGCGCGCTGCGCTTGAGCGCGACGCCAGACCTGGTCAGCCGGATGAAGACGAGCCGTTCATCTTCAGTGCCGCGCACGCGCTCGATAAACCCTTGCGATTCGAGCCGCTTCAGCAGCGGCGTGACCGTCGCCGAATCGAGGTTCAGGCGCGCGGCGATGTCTTTCACGGTAACGTCGTCGCTTTCCCAGAGGATCAGCATGGTCAGATACTGCGGATACGTGAGGCCGAGCCGGTCGAGAATCGGCTTGTAGGCTTTCGTCATCGCGAGGGAGGTCGAATAGAGCGCGAAGCAGAGTTGCTCGTCGAGCGTAACGGGAAAGGCGGTGCGCTGGGTCATGGACGTCCCCTGAAGCGAAGCGTGCAAATGGATTGCGTGCAAAGCATTGTGCCGCAAAAACGCGGCGCGAGGCGCCGCTGCTTCACACGCGGGCGCGGAAAATCCACGCCGCATGCGCAGCGCGGACCCGGAAAGCGGACCCGTAACGGGGAGTCGTTCAGGAAGACGACGAAGAGGAGGGGGCGGGCGGCAACGGCTGGCCGGGCGATTGCACGCCGAAGCAGCCGCGATACGTCGCGTAGAACGAGCAGTAGAGCATCGTTGTGACGATGATCGACGCGGGCATCAGGATCACCAGCGCGAGTTCGCCCGCGCCTAGCGCCTGCAGCAGCGCGGACAGTCCGAACGACACGGTGGTCGCGACCGCGAACCACAGCGCGCCATACACGATGAACGCGCCGCGATTGCGCCAGCAGCTGACGATGCTGAAGAACATCGCCTTGATGGTTGGCACATCGTGCCACGCGGCGAGCACGGGCGCGAACCAGAACAGCATCGCGACGGGCACGTAGAACGCAAGCGCCGTCAGCACGGCGAGCGGTATGTCGCTATTGGCGACGGCTTCCGGCTGCATTGATTCGCCGCTGATCATCAGATGCAGCAACATGCCGCCGTCCGCGAGCGCGGAACCCATCAGCACGATCGCCATCGCGATGATGTACAGCACGCCGAGCAGCAGCAGGCGCTTCGACACCTGGCCGCCATACGAGCGGAACCCGTCGACAAGAATAGTGGGCAGCACAGGCTTGCCCGCGATGGTGTCGCGACACGCCGCCATGAAGCCGACGGCGACGCCTGGAATCAGCATGAGCGGCAGCACGCCGCCGATGATGGGAATCAGCGAGATCGCCGTCATCGCGAGCAGGTACGCGAAGAACAGCGTCAGAAATGCGAGCGGGTTCCTGCGAAACAGCCAGATGCCTTGCCGGAACCACACATAGCCGGTTTTCGCCGGAACTTCGATGAGTTGCATGAGGTATGGATGCCCAGGGTCTAGAGTGCGGCGCCCGCGAGGCGCTCGCGCAGGATGCGCTCGAAATGACCCGGATCGTGCGGCTTGAGCAGTTCGGCGGCGCGCGGCATATGGAAATCATACAGGCGCGAGACCCAGAAACGGTACGCGCCCGCGCGCAACATGTCGCCCCAGTGCCGGTTTTCGGCCGGAGTGAACGGGCGCACGGTCTGATACGAGCGCAGCAGCGCGTCGACGCGTGCGTCGTCGAGCTTGCCGGTCGCGAGGTCGACGCACCAGTCGTTGACGGTCACGGCGACGTCGAAGAGCCACTTGTCGCAGCCGGCGAAATAAAAGTCGAAGAAGCCGCCGAGCTCCACGTCATGATGCGTGCCGGGCGCCGCATGCGCGAACAGCACATTGTCGCGGAACAGATCGCAATGGCACGGGCCTTCGGGCAGCGACGCATAGTCCGCCGACGCGAAGAAGGCCTGTTGATGCGCGAGTTCTTCCGTGATGAGCGCCCGCTGTGCGTCCGTCAAGAACGGCACGACGCCAGGCACCGTCTCCTGCCACCACGGCAGGCTGCGCAGATTGGGCTGATGATGCGCGAAGTCGCGGCCCGCCAGGTGCAGACGCGCGAGCATCTGCCCCACTTCGACGCAGTGTGCGACGCCGGGCGTGAGTTCCGGCGCGCCGTCGAGCTTCGTGACGATGGTTGCGGGCTTGCCGTTGAGCATGCCGAACAGCGCGCCGTCGTCGCGCGGCATCGGGTCCGGCACGGGCACGCGGTGCGACGCCAGATGGCGCATCAGATCGAGATAGAACGGCAGTTGCTGCGCCGTGAGCTTTTCGAAGATGGTGAGGACGTACTCGCCGCGGGTGGTCGTCAGAAAGAAATTGCTGTTCTCGATACCGGATGTAATGCCGCGAAACTCGACGACATCGCCGAGATCGTAGTGGCGCATCCAGTCTGCGAGTTGGGCTTCGGTGACAGCGGTGAATACGGCCATGCGTGGGGCGTCGGATCAGGTTGGTCGGCTGGCGTTGAGCCAGTGCGAGGTTGGGGAAAGCGGGCTGAAAGCGTTGTTGCGATTCGCGCCGGGCTGATTTGGGCCGGCGGATCGGCTTGAAGCAAGCCGGCGCGCACGCCAAAAAGCAGCGCGCCGGCTCTCGGGGCAATCAGTAATGCAGGTTCACGGACGGCAGGCGCGCGGGCGGCTTGCCGGATTCGTACACGCGCGGCGACGTGTCGGTCGGCGCGCTCATCTGGTAGCGCGTGCCGAAGTTCGAGCGCACGTCGATTTCGACGGGCTTGCCCTTGTCGCGGTACTCGGTGATTTCGGTACCGTTGCCGCTGCGTTCGTGGAAGCTCGGCGTGCGCGGCTGGTTGATCTCGACTTTCGAGCTGACTTCGGCCGCGGGGCGGTTGATCGCTCTCAGATCCGGCAGGCCGGCCCGTTCGTTGGCGGCGGCTTGGGCGTCTGCGGCTGCCTGCGCCTCTTGCGCGGACGGGGCAGGCTGGGCAGCCATCGCGACGCCGCTGACGGCGAGCATCAGCGCAACGGCGACGGGGAAGAGCGGCTTCATGGTGTTTCTCCGATTAGGTGGCCCAATTCTAGCAAATCCACTGCTGCCCACGGGCATGAACAACGGGCGATAGCCTTATTTTGCGCGCTTCCCGCGCGAGCTGCAGAAAGGGCCGCCCTGCGTGCGCGGCAACACGCTAACCCGCGATGCGCGGGCGCGGGCACATCGAAAAGCGGTGGGTTCCGTGGTAATGTCATTGCATCAATCGAGGCGAACGAAGATGAACTACGAGACCAATCAACGCGCGGTGCATATGCCCGCAAACGCGTTCCCGACCGAGGCCTTCGGCGATGCAGCCGACGCCGTCACGCGCCTCTCCGCCATCTATGAAGCGAACACGTCGTTCCTGCGCGATGCGTTCGCGCGCTATCGCCGCAACGAACCATTCGACCGGCGCGTGCGCGCGTGCTATCCGTTCGTGCGCGTGCGCACGGAGACCAACACGCATGTCGACTCGCGCCGCTCGTATGGCTTCGTCGCGGGTCCCGGCGTGTTCGAAACGACGGTGACGCGGCCCGATCTGTTCGGCAATTACTATCGCGAGCAATTGCGGCTGCTGGTGAAGAACCATCATGTTTCGGTCGAAGTGGGCGTGTCCGACCAGCCTATTCCCATCCACTTCGCGTTCGCCGAAGGCATTCACCTCGAGGGCGATCTGGACCGCGAGCGCCTGCTCGCGATGCGCGACGTGTTCGATTCGCCTGACCTCGCGCTGCTCGACGATCGCATCGTCAACGGCACGTACGAGCCGCTGCCCGGCGAGCCGCATCCGCTCGCGCTCTTCACGGCGGCGCGGGTCGATTTTTCGCTGCACCGGCTCAAGCACTACACGGCGACTTCACCGACGCATTGCCAGAACTACGTGCTGTACACGAACTATCAGTTCTATATCGACGAGTTCGTGAAGCTCGGCCGCACGATGATGGCGAAGACCGACGACGCCGATCTGCGGGCGTACCGCAGCGAGTACACGTCGTTTGTCGAACCGGGCGACGTGGTCACGTACAACGCGAATCTCGGCGAGCAGGAAGACGAGGGCCATGCGCCGCCGCGCCTGCCGCAGATGCCTGCTTATCACCTGAAGCGCGCGGACGGCAGTGGCATCACGATGATCAATATCGGTGTCGGGCCGTCGAACGCGAAGACGATTACCGATCACATCGCGGTGCTGCGTCCGCATGCGTGGATCATGCTCGGGCACTGCGCGGGGCTACGCAATACGCAGCGGCTTGGCGACTATGTGCTTGCGCACGGTTATGTGCGGGAGGATCACGTGTTGGACGACGATCTGCCGCTGTGGGTGCCGATTCCGGCGTTGGCCGAAGTGCAGGTCGCGCTCGAACGGGCGGTGGCGCAGGTCACGCAGCTGGACGGCGCCGAACTCAAGCGCGTGATGCGTACGGGCACGGTGGCGAGCGTCGATAACCGGAACTGGGAATTGCGGGATCATCGGGAGCCGGTGTTGCGGCTTTCGCAAAGCCGGGCTATTGCGCTCGATATGGAAAGTGCGACTATCGCCGCGAATGGGTTTCGGTTTCGGGTGCCTTACGGCACGTTGCTGTGTGTTTCGGATAAGCCCTTGCATGGGGAGCTGAAGCTGCCTGGTATGGCTGATCAGTTCTATCGCGCGCAGGTTGATCAGCATTTGCAGATCGGGGTGAAGGCGATGGAGATTCTGCGCACTAATGGGCTGCATAAGCTGCATAGCCGGAAGTTGCGGAGTTTTGCGGAAGTGGCGTTTCAGTAGCGTTTTTTTTGTCTGCGACGCTTTGGTTTGGTTTGCTTG
Source organism: Paraburkholderia sp. XV (assembly GCF_020177535.1). NCBI lineage: Bacteria > Pseudomonadati > Pseudomonadota > Betaproteobacteria > Burkholderiales > Burkholderiaceae > Paraburkholderia > Paraburkholderia sp. XV. The sequence goes on from NZ_JAGUUD010000042.1 coordinate 62,802, forward strand.
TTTTACTGTTGGCATCCGCGATTCGTTATCTCGCTTCAAGCGTCGCCCCTGTGCGGGGCGGCACCTACTTTTCTTTGCCGCCGC
>NZ_JAGUUD010000043.1:0-62647 GCF_020177535.1 Paraburkholderia sp. XV
GGCAAAGAAAAGTAGGTGCCGCCCCGCACAGGGGCGACGCTTGAAGCGAGCTAACAATTCGCGGATGCCAGCACAAAGGCAAAAACACCAAACCTCAAGCCACGTGCAAATTGCCTTGCATCAACATCCTCACCCGTGACAAATCCGCCTCAACATGGCCCTGATGTTCAAACAATTCAGCGAGCCAATCGACAAAAGCCCTGACCCGCGGCGACACTCGCCGCCCTTTCACATAAGCAACCGAAACAGGCATAGGCACAGGCTTCCACTGCGGCAAAACCTCTCGCAGCAACCCTTTGTCCAATAAAGCCTGTGCAGCAATCCTCGCCGGCTGAATCAACCCAAGCCCTTGCAGCCCGCAAGTCAGATAGGCATGTTCATCGCTGACCTTGATAAACCCATCCACCTTCACGGTAAGCGGACTCCCACCAACATCAAAATCAAAGTCCACAGCACGCCCGGTAATCATCGACATGCAATTAACCGCGACATGCCCGGAAAGGTCGTCAAGCGTCTCAGGCATCCCATAGCGCTCGAGATAAGCCGGACTGGCACAGGTCACATGCTCCAACGTCCCAAGGCGCCTCGCAGCGAGCCCTGAATCCGGCAACTCGCCAAGTTGAATGCTGCAGTCAACAGCCTCACCGACCAGATCCACATTGCGATGACTCACACCAATCGCAAGATCAATCCCCGGATAACGCTCATGAAAATCATCGAGCGCCGGCAGCACAATAGAAGTCGCCACCGCCCCAGGCATTTCCACCCGCAAACGCCCGCTTGGATTCTCGAGCGTCTGCCGCAGCGTCGCTTCCATCTCATCGATATCAGCAAGAATCTGCGCGCAGCGCTCGTAATAGGCAGCCCCTTCGGGCGTGAGATTCAACCGCCGCGTCGTACGCACGAGCAGCGTCGTGCCCAGCAGCGCTTCCAGATTCTGAACAATCGTTGTTGCCGTCGCGCGCGGAATCTCGAGCGACTCGGCGGCGCGTGTAAAGCTATTGGTATCGACGATACGCATGAACGTGCGCATCGCCTGGATACGATCGATCACGGAACTCTCCAAAAACGGGACATTCCAGAAAAAGACAACGAGCGGAAAACACCACGGCGCGCCCCGTCCCGGTAGGGAAGCGCGCCGCTACTGCACATGCAACGACGGATGCGAGGCGGGAAGCAGGGACAGGCCGCCGTGCTGCGCGGCCTGGATGGAAGGGGTAAAGCGGTTGGGTCCTGCTGCCCGTTACTTGCGCAGCGAGTCGAGATCGATGACGAAGCGGTACTTCACATCGCTCTTCAACATGCGCTCATATGCTTCATTGATCTGCTGCATCTGAATCATCTCGATGTCCGAGGTGATACCGTGCTTGCCGCAGAAGTCCAGCATCTCCTGCGTCTCGGCAATGCCGCCGATCAGCGATCCCGCCAGACGACGTCGCTTCATGATCAGGTTGAACACCTGCGGCGACGGATGATCGTGCTCCGGCGCACCCACCAGCGTCAGCGTCCCATCGCGCTTCAGCAGGCTGATGAACGGATTCAGATCGTGCTGCGCCGCGACCGTGCTGACGATCAGATCGAAGCTGTTCAGATGCGCTTCCATCTCCGCCGGGTTCTTCGAGATCACCACTTCGTCCGCGCCGAGGCGCTTCGCGTCTTCGATCTTCGATGCCGACGTCGTGAACAGCACGACATGCGCGCCCATTGCGTGCGCAAGCTTCACGCCCATGTGGCCGAGGCCGCCCAGTCCGACGATGCCGACCTTCTTGCCCGGCCCCGCACCCCACGTGCGCAACGGCGAGTACAGCGTGATCCCGGCGCACAGCAGCGGGGCCACGCCAGCCGGGTCGAGGTTCTCCGGCACGCGCAGCACGAAGTCTTCATCGACGACGAGTTGCGTCGAATAACCGCCGTAGGTCACAGCGCCAGTCTGCCTGTCGTTGCCGTTGTACGTGCCGACAAAGCCGTTCTCGCAATACTGTTCGAGGCCTTCCTGGCAACTCGGGCACGTGCGGCACGAATCGACCAGACAACCCACGCCGACCAGCTGCCCGACCTTGTACTTCGTCACCTGCGACCCAACGTTCGTCACGCGGCCGACGATCTCATGGCCCGGGACGACGGGGAAAATCGTGTTCTTCCATTCGTTGCGTGCCTGGTGCAGGTCCGAATGACAGACCCCGCAAAACAGGACTTCCATCTGTACATCGTGTTCGCGCAGGTCGCGACGCTGAAATTCGAACGGCGCGAGTTTCGATTGCGCGTCCGTTGCGGCATAGGCGTAGGTCGTGGACATGAGGGCTCCAGCTTGTAGATGCAATTGCGCGAGGCGCCGCGCGAGCCGATCGCGCGGCGATTGAATCTGTCGCGCGCCGAGGCACGCGGAATGTCCGCCGTCTGGTCCGTCCGATGGGCGTTAGCGCTGTATGCAAGCGGCAGCGCCGGGTTGGCAGGCCTCGCGCGAGGCGCGGGACGGGGTGTCGCGGACAGCAAGCGGGCTTTGCGACAGGGTTCCCATGTTAGGGACCGGGCGCCCCTCAGGGAATACCTGAACATCTTGAAGGCTTGCCTATTTCTCCTGGCGCCGTCCGCTCTAGGCCATTTAATGCTAGATTTCAAGCCATATTCTCTGGCGGCACATGTTTTCGCCGAATGGATTCCATCATGTCCGACACAAAACTTTCAAATGGCGCGCCGCTCGCGGAGCGCTCGGCGCAGCAGCGCATGGTCGAATTGCTGCGCACGCTCGCGCCCGCCGAAGGCATGACGGACGCGCCGCTCGAAGGCGTCAAGTTCCTGCGCGCGAATCACCCGATGCCGCGCCGCCCCGTGATGTACGAGCCGAGCATCGTGATCGTCTGTCAGGGCCGCAAGCGCGGCTACCTCGGCGACCACGCGTACATCTACGACGCGCAACAATATCTCGTGCTGTCCGTGCCGCTGCCGTTCGAATGCGAGACGGAGGCGAGCGTGGACGAGCCGTTCCTCGGCATTTCGGTTCGCGTCGATCTCACGATGGTCGCCGAACTGCTCATGCTGCTCAACGAAACCCACGGCGCCGTCGACAGCGAGCCGCGCGGCATCTACTCCACGCCGCTCGACCAGCCGCTCAGCGACGCTGTGCTGCGTCTGCTCGAAGCGCTGGTATCGCCGGTTGACGCGCGCATTCTCGCGCCGTCGATCGTGCGTGAAATCTGCTATCGCGTGCTGACGGGCGTGCAGGGCAACGCAATACGCGCGGCGCTCACACACCAGCATCACTTCGGCCGTATCGCGAAGGCATTGCGCCGCATCCACACCGAGTACGACGGCGATCTCGATGTCGAAACACTCGCGCGCGAATCGGGCATGAGCCTCGCGGTCTTTCACGCACAGTTCAAGAACGTCACGTCGACGTCGCCAATGCAATACGTGAAGACCACGCGTCTGCATCACGCGCGTTTGCTGATGGTGCAGGACGGGCTAAACGCGGGCGCGGCGGCGGCCCGCGTCGGCTATGAAAGCGCGTCGCAGTTCAGCCGCGAATTCAAGCGTCTGTTCGGGTTGAGCCCCATCGATGAAGTGAAGCGCATGCGCGGCACGCTGGACCCGGTCGTGCCGCCGCAGCCGCAACGCGCCGTCGCAAAGTATGTGACAACCAACTGACGCTGCGCACGCGCGGTGCTGTCACGCGGCGTCGTGGCAGCACACGCACAATTTATTGCCTTCGAGGTCGCGAAAGTACGCGCCGTAGTAGTTCGCGTGATACTCGGGGCGCAGCCCAGGCGGCCCTTCGCACGCGGCGCCGTGCGCGAGGGCAGTCGCGTGCGCCCGATCGACGGTGGCACGGTCCGCGGCCAGCAGCGCGATCATCTGCCCATTGCCCGCAACGGCAGGCGCGCCGTCGAACGGCTTGCCGACGAGAAACAGCGGTCGCGCGACGCCCGGCTTCATCCATCCCGCCCAGGGCCGGTCCTCCTCGCGAAACTTCAGCGCGAGTCCCAACTCGGCGAGTACCGCCGAATAGAAGGCGAACGCCCGCTCGAAATCGTTGACGCCGATGAATACGTGGGAAAGCATCGGGTGTGGCTCCTTTCAGGTGTCGATCCGGCGAGGCAGGTAACGCCGATACCAGCATGACTGCTGATCTGGCTATGTTTTCGCGTGGTGAGTACGATGGCTGCGCTGCCCACCCGAAGGCACTCGCAGACAAACTCGCAAACAACACTCACGGAGCCCAATGTCATGAAGCGTTTTCACATCGCACTCGCCGTCGCCAATCTCGACGAATCTATTGCCGACTATAGCAAGCGACTCGGACAAGCGCCCTCGGCCGTCGTGCCGGGTCAGTATGCGATGTGGCGCACGGATCTGCTCAACTTCTCGATCAACGAAAAGCCCGAAAAAGCAGGGCAGTTGCGCCATGTCGGCTTCGAGGACGACGCAGTCGAAGGCTATTCGAGCAGTGTCGACGTCAACGGGCTCGAATGGGAGCTGTTTTCGGCAGCCGAACAGGACAGGCGGATCGTGAGCACTTACGGCGTGCCCGTGCAAAGCTGACCGCGCCGCGAATCGCAAAACGAAACGCAGAAGCTTTACTTCGCGCCGCTCGCTTCCTGCGCTGTGTAGTGCGCGCGCTTTTCCTCATACATCAGCAGGTCGGCGCGCTGCACGCCTGCTTCGATCCGTTCGCCGCGCTGCACGGTCGCCATCCCCATCGAGAAGCTGATCGGCGAGCCTGGATAGAACTGGTTGTTCAGCTCGACCAGCTGGCGAATCGTCTCGATCATCGTCGCGCCGCCGCGCTCGTCGGTGCCCGGCAGCAGGATCGCGAACTCGTCGCCGCCTATGCGCGCCGCGTTGAACGGCGTCTCCATCGCTTTCGCGAGCACTTCGCCGGCGCGGCGCAGCAGCGCGTCGCCCGCCGCATGGCCGAGCTGATCGTTCACGCGCTTGAGGCCGTTCAGGTCGGCCATGATGACCGTCACCGGGAAGGGCCCCTTGCGTTCGAGCCGGTTCAGTTCATCCACATAGAACGAGCGGTTGCGCAGTTTGGTCAGCACGTCGTGCTTGCCGAGGAACTCCAGATACGCCTCGGCCTTCTTGCGCGCGGTGATGTCGGTGAGCGCGACGAGCACGAGGTCCCAGCTGCGCTCGTGTCCCGGCAGCACCGAGAACTGCAGATGCACATGCACTTCGTTCGCATCGAGCGAATAGTTGAGCACTTCGCGTTGCTGGAAAAGTTTCCCGTCCCACAGGTCGATCAACTGCTCGCGGAAATGCGGGCGCATGTCGTCGCGGAATACTTCGGGAAGGCGCGCCAGCAGCGTCTTCTTGTCGGGTGCGGCGAACATCTCCAGCGTGTGCTGGTTGACGTCGAGCACATGAATCTCGGCCATGCAGCGTTCGACGAACTCCGGGTGCACGTCGGTGAAGGTGCGGAAATCGGTGATGCCCGCCGCGCGCGCGTCGTCGAGCAGATGCTTGACGGCGCTGAAATCCTCGACCCACAGCGACACGGGCGAATGCTCGAACAGCCCGCGCACGTATTGCTCGGCCGCCGTCACGCGATGACGCGCCCCTTCCAGTTCCGTTATGTCTTCCGTCGACACCAGCACGCGGTCCCAGCGTTCCTCATGGCCCGGCAGCACCTTGCCCTTGAGCAGCACGTCCAGACGCCGCCCGCCCAGCGTGTAGTTGACCGTCTGGCTCGTGAAGTGGGGCTGGCCGGACCAGAGCTGGCATAGTTCTTCCAGGTGCGTCTTCAGCATGTCGTCGCGAAAGACGGCCGACAGGTTGTCCGTCAGCGCGCTGAAATCCGCCGCTTCGAACAGCGACAGCGTCTGCTGGTTGACCTTGACCACGCGGATGCGGCTCGCGCACTCGGCCACACGTTTGATGTCCTCGCCGATGTGCGCGCGCAGATCCGTCACGCCTTGCGCGCGCCAGTCTTCGAACAGCGCCTTGACGCCGCTGAAGTCTTCGAGCCAGAGCGCGACGGGCGCGAGATCGAACATTTCCGAGTCGTCGTCGGCTGTGGAGCGCGGGCGAGGGTGGTTGGGCATGACGGGTCCAGAAACGAATTTCTCGCTATTCTACGGTGCCAACTGGGCCCGGAGAAAATGTCGGGTGTCCGGTACCGGCCCGGCCGGATGCGGCCGCAACTGTTATAACGGCAAATCGCGGCGATTCTGCAGGCGTCGCACGAAACTCGAATCGAGGCGGCGCGTGTTTATCGCGTGAGCACTGAAACAGTTGTTTGAAACCCCTCGCGGCAAAGCGCGACGAGCCGCGCCGCGGTGTGCTTCAGCCGTGCTGGATCGACGGACAGCGCGCTATCGATTCCTTCGGCAATCCCGTTCACGCGCGCGGCGACAGGCTGGTCCGCGTCCTCCCACGTTTGCGCGAAAGCGGTCTGCTTGCAGGGCCGCACGAAGTCTTCGTCGTGCAGCAGATTGATGCGCGGCAACGCATGCGCGATCGCGACGATCCGGCCGTGCAGGCTGCTGCCGATATAACCGCGGCTGTGCGCGAGCAGCGCGCAGATGTCCCAGATATTCAGCGAATCGAAAAGATGCACGGATGGCGCGCGCATGCGCGCAGCCGTGCGCGCGAAGCACGACAGATCGTCGTGCCACGGCGCCGCGCCTGCGCGGAAGAACACGATAGCGAGGTCGTGCGCGTGCGCGGCATGGTCCAGTTGCGCGGCGATCCGGTCGAGCGTGGCATCGTCGCCGAAGTCGGCGCTGAATTGCACGGCCAGATAGCCGCGCGGTGCCGCTTCGCGTATCCGCGCAACGGCCTGCGTCGCTGCATGCGCGCGAATCGGGTCGCCGAACAGTTCGGCGACCATCACCGCGCAATCGGGTGCGAGCCGCGCTTCGATGCCCGACTTCGCGAGCAGCGCCTGCGTGTGGATGTCGCGCGCACTGACGTCGTCGGCGCGGGCGAGCTTGGCGAGCACTTCGTCGCGCATCGTGAGGTCGCAATCATCGAGCGTCACGCCGCCGATCGCATTGAACAGAACGCGCCCGGCACGCGGCCATGCATCCTTCGACACGACATACGGCGCAAGCTCGCGCGTGTCGAGCACATGTTGCGCCCACGCCGACCGGTCATGCTGTTGCGACGCGATGATCCGTTGCGCGTCGTGGTCCGGTTGCAGCATCACGGCGGCGTCGCACGCATCGCAGGTGAGAATCTCTCCGCCGACATGAAGCAGATCGACCGCACGTTCGTGCCACTGTCGAAGCGCCTGAACGCGATGCCCGCCGTGCGGGCGCAGATCGCGCGGCACGAGTCCCGCGAAGCGCACGTCGCGGCCCGCGAGCATGCGCGCAACGACATGGGGAAACAGCATGTCGCCGAAGTTGTGCCGGTCGAACGCACCGAACAGCACGACGGGTAATGATTGCGCGCTCATCGATCTATTCCGCCAACGCCTCGCACGCACCACGTGTGGCGCGATCGCAAGTTGACTTTCGCATTGCCATGCCCTACGAATCGAATTAACCGGTCGTCGGTTATATCGGTGCAAAGCTTCATACAAGTCACTGAATTCTGTTCGGAGGGTACACGCAATTCCCGCCTGGCCGCGCAAACACGCTTCGCGGCACTGCACGCGAGCGGCACGCGCAATACGAGGAAGACGTGTTTTCCGGTGAAGGCATTCGACGCGCTTCGCCGTGAAGCAGGCGACGATCAGTCTGCAACGCGCCGGCATGCCGGTGCGTCTCGCCATGTCTTGAAGCAGAGAACTGTCATGTTCGCGTACCTCATCGTCGTTGCCGTGTCGGCCTTCATTCCCTATGTCGCGACGCCTGCCGCGGAAGCGGGCGTCAAGGCCATCGTCTCGCATCACAACGATATGGAAACGGGCGACGCGCCCGTCACGCCGACGCTCGTCGCGCAGGATGCGCCCGTCGCGCCCGTGGCGACCGTCGCGAATGCGCAGCCTCGCGAAGCGCATTGAAGCGGCGCAGAGCGCGGTTTCATCGTCGCCGTTTCGCGTGCCGACAGCACGAAGCGGACCGCGCGCCCGCCGTGACGCCGCGCGCGCGCCGCCGCTCGTACGCGTCGATGCCCTTCGTCTGAAGGATGTTTTATCGGCCTGTAACATGGGCGTCGATCATGATCGATCCAGCCGCCGCATGGCGGCTCCACACGCGTCACCACCAAAAGGAGTGCAACCCAATGAGCACGATTACCACGAAGGACGGCACGCAGATTTACTACAAGGACTGGGGCTCGGGCCGTCCCGTCGTCTTTTCGCACGGCTGGCCGCTCGATGCGGACGCGTGGGATGCGCAGATGCTGTTCCTGCTGCAAAACGGCTTTCGCGTGATCGCGCACGATCGCCGCGGACATGGCCGCTCGGATCAGCCGTCGCAGGGCAACGACATGGACACCTATGCCGACGATCTCGCCGCGCTGCTCGACGCGCTCGACATCCAGGGCGCAACCCTCGTCGGCCATTCGACGGGCGGCGGCGAAGTCGCGCACTACATCGGCCGGCATGGCACGAAGCGCGTCGCGAAGGCCGTGCTGATCGGCGCGGTGCCGCCGCTGATGCTGAAGACGGAAGCCAATCCCGGCGGCCTGCCGCTGGACGTGTTCGACGGCATCCGCAAGGGCGTCGCCGATAACCGCTCGCAGTTCTACAAGGACCTCGCCGTGCCGTTCTTCGGCTTCAACCGGCCGGACGCGAAAGTGTCGCAGGGCACGATCGACGCGTTCTGGGCGCAAGGCATGGCGGGCGGCGCCCACGGCCAGTACCTGTGCATCCGCGAGTTCTCCGAAGTCGACTACACGGAAGACCTGAAGAAGATCGACGTGCCGACGCTGATCCTGCATGGCGACGATGACCAGATCGTGCCCATCGACGCAGCGGGCAAGCTGTCCGCGAAGATCGTGAAGAACGCGACGTTCAAGATCTATGAAGGCGCGCCGCACGGCATGTGCGTGACGGAAGCCGACAAGGTCAACGCCGATCTGCTCGCGTTCATCAACAGCTGAACTCAAAGAATATGTCGAAAGCGGCGCGCCCTTGCGGGACGCGCCGCTTTGCTGTTTCATCCGCAGTGTGCTGCATCGCCCGATGCATCTGACGAAAGGATGACCTCACGCATGACAATCGAACTGGACAAGGACGTGCGCAGCGAAGCGATCGCTTCGCTGCAGCGCTACTTCGCGGAGAACATGGACGACCCGATCGGCAATATCCAGGCGGGCGCGCTGCTCGGCTTCTTCGTCGAGGAAATCGGCCCGGTGATCTACAACCTCGCCGTGCAGGACGCGCAGGAACGTATGCAGGCACGCGTGTCGGAACTCGATATCGAGTGTCACGAAGACGCGTTCGGTTACTGGAAAAAATACGGCAAGCGGCGTTGAATCGCGCCCGTCCGTGTCATGCCGCGGCGCGGCTGCGATTGTCGCGCAGCACGAAATCGACGAAGGCGCGCAGCGGCGCGGGCATGTGTTCGCGGCTCGCGTAGTAGAGACGCGGCCCGGTGAACGATTGCCACCAGTCGTGCAGGATCGGCACGAGCGTGCCGTCGTCGAGCGCGGGGCGCAGGAACTCGTCGAACGAATAGACGATGCCAAGCCCGTCGACGGCCGCGCGCCGCTCGATATCGATCACGGAACCAACCAGCGGCCCGTTCGGCACGATCCGCACCGTGTCGTTGCCGCGCCTGAATTCCCATACTGCCAGCACCCCGCTTGCGAAGCGATGGCCGATGCACGCGTGCCGCACAAGCTCGTCGGGATGCTCGGGCACGCCATGCAGTTTCAGATACGCGGGCGACGCGGCGGCGACGAAGCGCTGCATCGACGGCCCGATGGGCACGGCGATCATGTCGCGCTCGATGCGTTCGTCGTAGCGGATGCCCGCGTCGAAGCCGGCCGCGAGGATATCGATGAAGGTGTCGTTCGAGGCCACCTCGACGGTGATGCCGGGGTGTTCGGCCAGAAAGCGCGACAGCAGCGCGGGCAGAACTTCGCGAGCGACGATCGACGGCACGTTCAGCCGTAGCGTGCCAGTGGGACTGTCGCGGAACACGTTGATCGCATCGAGTGCCGTCGAGATTTCGCCGAACGCGGGCGCGAGCCGCTCGAACAGGCGCTGGCCGGCTTCCGTCGGCGTGACGCTGCGCGTGGTGCGGTTCAGCAGGCGCACGCCCAGTTGCTGCTCGAGCCGCCGCACGGCTTCGCTCATCGACGACGCGGACACGCCGCCCGTGGCCGCTGCGTTGCGGAAGCCGCGCGCAGCGGTGACGGCGACGAAGGCTTTCAGATCGCTCAGATCGGGTTCGAGCATTGTTCGGAATTCCGCACGGGGCATTCGGATTGAGTGGGATTATCGCACGGTCGGTTTGCACAGATACTGCGTCTCAAGCGTCGCCCGACATGTTCGACCCGCGAAGGTGTCGGGGCGCGACAGACCTGCTATTTCAACGAATCCACGGAGCGCACTCAGATGAAGCAACGGCAAGCTGGCAAGACGGGCCCGGCGAGTTCGGCGCTCGGCCTCGGCTGCATGGGCATGTCGGGCATGTATGGGCCGGCGGACCGCGCCGAGAGCATCGCGACCATCCACGCGGCGCTAGAGGCAGGCATCACGCTGTTCGATACGGGCGACTTTTACGGCATGGGCCACAACGAGATACTGCTCGGCGAAGCGCTCAGGAGCGCACCCGCGTCGCGCCGCGACAATGCGCTCGTCAGCGTGAAGTTCGGCGCGATGCGCGATCCGGCGGGCGGCTGGACGGGGTACGACGCGCGTCCCGCGGCCGTGAAGAACTTCCTCGCCTATTCGCTGCAGCGCCTGGGCGTCGAGCATATCGACATCTATCGTCCGGCCCGGCTCGATCCGAATGTGCCGATCGAAGATACCGTCGGCGCGATCGCGGAGATGGTGAAGGCGGGCTATGTGCGGCATGTCGGCCTTTCCGAAGTGGGCGCGGCGACGATCCGCAGGGCCGCCTCCGTTACGCCCATCAGCGACCTGCAGATCGAGTACTCGCTGATTTCGCGCGGCATCGAAGACGAGATCCTGCCCACGCTGCGCGAGCTCGGCATCGGCGTGACGGCTTACGGCGTGCTGTCGCGCGGACTGATCAGCGGACATTGGCAGAAGGATTCGGCGGGCAAGGGCGATTTTCGGGCGATGAGCCCGCGCTTCCAGGGCGAGAACGCCGAGCGCAATCTCGCGCTCGTCGATGCGCTGCGCAAGGTCGCGGACAGCAAGGGCGTGTCGGTGGCGCAGATCGCGATTGCATGGGTCGCCGCGCAAGGCGACGACATCGTGCCGCTGGTCGGCGCGCGGCGGCGCGAGAGGCTGACGGAAGCGCTCGGGGCGATTGACGTGAAGCTCGACGCGCACGACCTTGCCGCGATCGAGAAAGCGGTGCCGAAGGGCGCGGCAGCGGGTGAACGCTATGCGGCTGCGCAGATGGCGCATCTCGACAGCGAAAAGGGCGGCGCGCATTGATGCGTTGCGCGTCGACGCTATCGCTGCAAAGCAGATGCGGTAGCATCGAACGCAATCGCGACTCCACGTTCCGCCCATGACCACTTATGTTGCGTTGCTGCGCGCCGTCAATGTCGGCGGCACCGGCAAGCTTCCGATGACCGAGCTTCGCGAGATGTGCGAGGCAGCGGGCTTCACCAACGTTCGCACGTACATCGCGAGCGGCAACGTCGTGTTCGACAGCACGCTGGCCAAACGCGCCGCGCAGCAGGCGCTCGAACGCAGCCTCGAGGCGTATGCGGGCAAGCCGGTCGGCGTGCTGATTCGCACCGGCAAGGAGATGGCCGCCGTGCTGGACGCGAATCCGTTTCGCGACGAAGCGCCGAATCGCACGGTCGCGATCTTCCTCGACGCAGCGCCGCCCGCCGACACGCTGAAACACATTGCCGGCCAGCAGAACGAACAGGTCGCGCTCGGCAAGCACGAGATTTACGTCCACTACGGCGACGGTATGGCAAAGACCCGGCTGAGAATTCCCGCCGCGAAGACAGGCACCGCGCGCAACATCAACACGATTGCCAAACTGGCGGAGTGGGCCGCGCAATCATGATGAAGGGCGCTGCGTGGAACGGGGCTTGTTGCTACACTTTGCGTTGCCCGGTACTTCGTAGCAGCACTTCTCATCTTTCGCTTGCGTCGCGTCATGAAACCTTCCCTGCTCATCCTGATTCCACTTGGCGACGATAGTCGCGCGCGCATTTCAGCATCCTTCGATATTCATTACGCCCCCACGCACGAAGCACGCGTTCAAGCCATCGCGAAAGAAGGCGCGGCGATCCGTGCCATCTTGACCAACGGCACGACAGGTCTCACGGCGGATGAAATAAACCAGATGCCTGCGCTCGAATTCGTCAGCGCGCTCGGCGCGGGTTATGAAAACATCGCGACGTCCCATGCAAAAGCACGCGGCATCGTGCTCGCAAACGGCGCGGGCACGAACGACGATTGCGTTGCCGATCACGCATTGGCCTTGTTGCTGGCCGTTGTGCGCGACGTGCCGCAACGCGACCGCGCGACACGCGAAGGCATCTGGCGCGACTCATTGCCGATGCGGCCTTCCGTGTCGGGCAAGCGGCTGGGTGTCGTGGGGCTCGGCAATATCGGGCTGAAAGTGGCGCGGCGCGCGGCCGGCTTCGATATCGACGTTGCCTATCACAACCGCAAGCCGCGCGACGGCGCGGCGTTGCGCTACTTCGACAACCTGCACGAACTCGCGCGCTGGAGCGACTACCTCGTCGTTGCAACGCCGGGCGGTCCGGCTACCCAGCATCTGGTCGATCGCACCGTGCTCGAAGCGTTGGGGCCAAACGGCTTTCTGGTGAACGTGTCGCGCGGCAGCGTCGTCGATACGGCGGCGCTTGCGCATGCGCTCGCGAACGGTGTGATAGCGGGCGCGGGTCTCGATGTGTACGAAGGCGAGCCGCAGCCGCCGCAGGCATTGGTGCATCTGACGAACGTGGTGCTCACGCCGCATGTGGCGGGCACCTCGCCCGAAGCGATCACGGCTTCTGTCGATAACTTCATCACGAACGCGACGCGCCATTTCGCAGGCGAAGACGTGTTGACACCCATCTGAGCGTTCACATCACGAGGACCTTTCGCGCATGGCAAAGCATACGGCACTGATCGAATGGAGCGGCAACGGCAGCAAGTTCACCGACAACCGCTATAGCCGCGCGCATCGATGGACGTTCGACGGCGGCGCGGTGGTGCCCGCATCGAGTTCGCCGCATGTCGTGCGCGTGCCGTTCTCCGATCCGGCCGGCGTCGATCCTGAAGAGGCGTATATAGCGGCGCTGTCGAGTTGCCATATGTTGTGGTTTCTGTCGATCGCAGCCGAACAAGGTTATGTCGTCACGTCGTATCGCGATGAAGCCGAGGGCACGATGGCGAAGAACGACGAAGGCAAGGAAGTGGTCACGCGTGTCGTGCTGAAACCGGCCGTTGCGTTTGCGGGCGCGAAGGCACCGAGCGATGAAGCGCTCGCGCATCTGCATCATCTCGCGCACGACGCGTGTTTTCTTGCCAATTCGGTGAAGACGGTGATCGATGTCGAAGGGAGCTGGAGCTTCGGGCAGATTCTTTGACGGGCAATCATGCGGTGCTTGTGTCGAGTCTCGACGGAGACTCGTCATTGCGATAGCAGAAATTGAACGCCTTCAGATCAACTCTTTCTTCGCGGTCAGGTACGTCAGTTCGATCCGCTTCGACACGCCGAAGGGTTTGCGCAGCTTGCGCAGGTGATAGTCGACGTTGTGCGTGCTGGTATCGAGGCGCCGGCCGATCTCTTTGTCGGATTCGCCTTCCGCGATCCGCGTCAGCAGTTTCTGTTCGAATGCCGTCTGGCTGTTGGCGGAGTGCTCGCGCGCGGCCGTGATCAGTTTCGGTGAACCGGACTTGTGAACCGGCAGGCGTGCGGTTCGCCCGATAGAATAGAGGCCACACAACGCGCCGTGACCCGCCGATGCCGCACTGTCCGCACGACGCACCGGGCGCTCGCGACTGACTTGCCATTCTCCGATTCGATCTACATGTGAATACTGCTACCCTCGAAGACTTGCGTGCCGGGCAACTCGCCGGTGCGCGACAGATCAAGCTCGCCTGCGGGTTGACCGAAATGCCGCGCGAGATCTTCGACCTCGCCGACACCCTGGAGGTGCTCGACCTGTCGGGCAATGCGCTCACCTCACTGCCCGATGATTTGCCGAAGCTGCGCCACCTGCGCGTCCTGTTTGCCTCGAACAACGCGTTTACCGGCTTGCCCGCCGTGCTCGGCGATTGCGAATCGCTGAGCATGGTCGGCTTCAAGGCGAATCGCATCCGGCACGTGCCGGGGCGCGCGCTGCCGCCCCAATTGCGCTGGCTTATCCTCACCGATAACGATATCGAAACGCTGCCCGCGGAACTCGGCGAGCGTCCGAATTTGCAGAAGCTGATGCTTGCCGGCAACCGGCTGCCGTCGCTACCCGAGACGATGGCCGCTTGCAGCCGCCTCGAACTGCTGCGCATTTCGGCGAACCGGCTCGACGCGTTGCCCGACTGGCTGTTGCGCCTGCCGCGGCTGGCGTGGCTCGCCTACGCAGGCAATCCGCTGAATGCAGCGCGCGAGCAGGTGGTGCTGGCCGATGCGCCGGTGCCGGCAATCGACTGGCATACGCTCGCGCTTGGACAAACGCTCGGGGAAGGTGCATCCGGCGTGACGCATCGCGCGACGCGTCTGTTGCGCGACGGGCATCCCGTCGAGGCGGTCGCCGTCAAACTGTTCAAGGGCGCGATAACGAGCGACGGTTTGCCCGAACTCGAAATGGCCGCATGTCTGCAAGCCGGTCAGCACCCGAATCTCATCCCGGTGCTCGGCAAGATTACGGGGCATCCACTCGACGAGCACGGCCTCGTGATGAAGCTGATCCATCCGGCCTTCGGCAATCTCGCGGGGCCTCCGAGCCTCGAATCCTGCACACGTGATGTCTATGCGGACGACGTACGGTTCGACAAGCCGGTTGCGTTGCATATCGCGCGCGGCATCGCATCGGCGGCGCAACATCTGCATCGGCGCGGCATCACGCATGGCGATCTGTACGGGCACAACATCCTGCATGACGGCGCAGGGCACGTACTGCTCGGCGACTTCGGCGCGGCATCGTGCCACGATATCGATGATCGCCCTTTGGCGCTGGCGCTCGAGCGGATCGAGGTGCGCGCGTTCGGCTGCCTGCTGGAAGAACTCGCGCAACGTCTGGCCGGAGAGGCCGATGATCTCGCCGCCGGGTTCGATGGGCTGATCGAAGACTGTTTCCTCGAGCGCGTCGAGACGCGGCCTTCCTTCGACGAGATCGTCAGGCGGCTGTCTGCGTTGAGCGTGTGATTCGCGTTGCCGACGCATCCCCGCATCTGCAGCCAGTGACGCGGCGACTTCTTCCGCACCCATCCACTAGACGCCGGGATTACAACGACTGCGCGGAGAACGTGTCGCATTGACGGATATCGCCCGTCGCCATGCCGCGCCGCAGCCATCGCTGCCGCTGCTCACTCGTGCCATGGGTGAATGCGTCGGGCACGACACGTCCCTGCGATTGCCGCTGTAGCCGGTCGTCGCCGATCGCGCCAGCTGCGTTGAGGCCCTGTTCAAAGTCTCCCGGCTCTATCAGCCTGGCGTTTTGCTGCTGCGCGACGGCTGCCCACACGCCGGCGAAACAATCTGCCTGCAATTCCAGGCGCACAGACAAGGCGTTGCCCCGTGCGGCCGACATACGCGCACGGGCGGCTTCATACTTCCCGGAGATCCCCAGGACGTTCTGAACATGATGCCCGACCTCATGCGCGATCACGTACGCTTGCGCGAAGTCACCGCCAGCACCGAAACGGTCGCGCAATTCGCGGTAGAACGACAGGTCGATATAGACAGTGCGATCGGGCGGGCAATAGAAAGGGCCCATGGCGGACTGACCGGTACCGCAAGCGGTAGGTGTCGCGTCGCTGAAAAGGACGAGCTTGGGTGCTGGATAGTCCTGATCGAAGCGCGTCCGGAAGATATGTTGCCACGTACGTTCAGTGTTGCCGAGCACACGCCGTACGAACTGACTGCCCTGATCCTCGACAGGGCGCGCGGTTGTCGGCGTCGGGTGCTGAGGCGCGTTACCTTGCAGCACTTGCGCGCCGTTGATGATCGTCATCGGGTTGATGCCGAAAAAGTAAGAAGCGGCCAGCGCGATGACGATGGTCCCAATACCGATGCCGCCGCCCACCCGCAGGCCACCGCCGCCTCTCCGGTCTTCGACGTTCTCACTTTCTGCTTCGTCATCGAGGCGCATGGTCGTTTCCTCCGGATGGCTCGCGCAGTTGCGCGTGGATATGACCGTCATTGTAAGCAGTTTGCATGCCCGTTTCCGCGCGGCCGGCGTGAGTCTGGCGACGCTATATGACGGCGGCTGCGCAGCGTGGAGCGTGCAAGAACGGCTTCTATTGCGCTACGGATTCTCACGCGCAGCGAGATGCGTACGGCCGCTCGCGAAGGGACGGCGTAGCGCGTTGACGTGTTGGAACGTGCGGCAGTAAGCGGCACGGAACGGGAAGGCCACCACGAAGCGCCGGAAATGGCGAACCGACGATCTACGCAGGACGTTGCGGACCTCTCCGATAGAGGTTCGCAACCGGCTTGCTGCTCAGCAGCGTGGGCGCGCGCCGCAATACTTCGCGGCGCACGCGGTAGAAACGCGCCAGAAGTGAAGCGCGTAAAGCAGCGACGACAGGTGACGTGGCGCTTACTTCACCTGATCGCGCCAGTAGTACTTCTGCTTCCAGCCGAGCAGGCGCTTGAGCTTCTCGTTGCTCAGCAGCGTCTCGAACTCGCCGAGCGGCTTCTTTACGGGCACTTCCGGGTAGAACCGCTTCAGCAGTTCCGCCGTGGGCAGATCGGAAGAGACGTCGTCGGCGGCGACATTCATCACCTCGAAGCCCAGGCCGTCTTTCTCTATACCAAGGCGTGCCGCTTCAGCGAGATCGCGGCCGTCGATATAACTCCATGCGATGCGCTTGCGCAGCGACGGGTCCTTGTTCCACTCCGCGAACTTCGCATAGTCTTCAGGATCCAGCACGTTGCCGATCCGGAAGCAGTACAGGTCGGCGCCGGTGCGCGCATGAAACGCCTTCGCGGTCACTTCGTTGATGACCTTCGACGTCGCATAGCTGTCCATCGGGTCGACGGGATACTGCTCGTCGAGCGGGAAGTACTGGGGATTGCGGTGCCGGTGCGCAAACACCACGCCATAAGTGGTTTCGCTCGATGCAACGATCACCTTGCGGATGCCAAGCTTCGACGCGGCGTCCAGAATGTTGTAGGTGCCCATCACGTTGATGCGGAACACCTCGTTGTCGGTGGTGACCATGATGCGCGGAATCGCCGCAAAATGGACGATCGCGTCGATCGGCTTCGGCTCGAGGTCGGGCACGAATTCGGCCGGCGCGGTACTCGACGCGAGCGCGTTGAACACCTGGCCTGCGTCGGTGATATCGGTGATCAGCGTACGCGCGGTGCGCTTCGCCATTGGCACGCGGTCGAGATTCAGCACTTCGTAGCCGTGCTCAACCAGATTTTCGACTACCCATTTACCGGCGAGTCCGCTGCCGCCGGTCACAATCACTCGCTTCGTCATACGGTTTGCTCCTTGAAAGATGTCAGAGGGGCCGGATGCGTGTCGCGTGTCTAGCCGGCGGACCTTGCCGGGAGCTTAATGAATTTGTGCGGCACATTTCTGTGACGGACGTCATAGTCGGCATCGCCGTGCGGGTTCAATGCGCGATTTGCGGGTCACCGCAGCGTTTTTCGGCAGTACTTTCGCCTGTTTTTGTCTTCCAGCCAGATTGCGCGCGAATGGTAGTCACACGTCGATCGCACTGCAGCAATCACCGATCCCGGGACAACCCCAATAGGTTTGTATGACGCCCGTCACAGTTTTGCGGCGCGCTCTCAACCTATGATCGTCCACGATGTCGAGCCCTCGCATCGTAGTGGGCCCGCTGTGCTGTCGATGCGCGACACCGAGGAGACCATCCGTTGAAAGCCCTTTCTTCGAAAACCGACGTGCCCGCTTTGCCGATGCCGCTCGCGCTGCTGCGCGCTTGTGTCAGGGTGCGCGAATTCAACATCTTCGCAGTGTTGATTCTGGTCGGCGTGCTGATCAGTCTGTTCTCGCCATACTTTCTGACCACCAACAATCTGATGGGCGTATTCCGCTCGTTTTCGCTGACGGCGATCATGGCGGTCGGCATGATGCTGGTGATCATCACGGGCGGCATCGATCTGTCGGTCGGTTCGGTGATGGGGCTGTCGTCGCTGGTGACGGCGCTGTCGTTTCAGCACGGCTACGGCGCAGTAGGAGCCGTCGCCGCGGGACTCGCGACGGGCGTCGCGGTCGGCGCGCTGAATGGCTTTCTTGTCACACGTGTCCAGTTGCCGCCATTTATCGCGACGCTTGGCACGTTGTCGATCGGCCGCGGCCTGATGTACATCATCACCAAAGGTGTCCCCGTCACGCCGGATGTGCCTGACAGTTTCACTTTCCTTGGCCAGGGTTATCTCGGCTTTATCCCGTTCCCTGTCGTGGTGATGGGACTGCTTGCCGTGTGCTTTTCGGTCGTGATGCGGCGCACGCGCTTTGGCCGTCATGTGTATGCGACTGGCGGTAACGAAAACGCTGCGCTGCTGAGCGGCGTACGCACAGCGCGCGTGAAGTTCATCGTCTATGTGCTGTCCGGCGCGATTGCGGCGCTGGCCGGTGTCATCGCGTTTTCGCGCTTCGTGTCGGCCGAGCCGGCCGCGGGCTTCGGCGCGGAACTCGACGTGATCGCGGCCGCCGCGATCGGCGGCGCGAGTCTGTCGGGCGGTGTCGGCAGCGTCGAAGGCGCGATTATCGGTGCCGCGCTGGCGGGCATCATCACCAATGGCGTGGTGCTGCTCAATATCGACACCTATGCGCAGCAAACCATCACCGGCTGCGTCATCCTGATCGCCGTGAGCATCGATATCTGGCGGCTGCGCTTCAAAGGGCGCTAAGGCTGCGAGCGAGGTCTGGCGTGTGCGCCGGGCCGTCTTGTGACTTTTCAAATTCCTAAAAACCGACGCTTTCTGGAGACGACATCATGCAACGAACCCTGACTCGCGTGGCACGTACGCGCAGCCTGAACGCTTTGCTCGCGGTGTCGGCCGTAGCGGCGCTCTGTGCGCTCCCGGCCGGTAACGCCCACGCGAAAGACGCGAAGGATATTTCGGTCGCAGTGATTCCGAAAGTCGCGGTGCCGTTCTTCGACGATTGCAATAACGGCGCGAAGGCTGCTGCCGACAAGCTGTCGGTCAATTACCAATGGGTAGTGCCGCAGAACACCCAGGGTTCGACGCAGGTGCAGATCATCGAAGACCTGATTTCGAAGCACGTCGACGGCATTGCGATTTCGGTGAACGAGCCGAAGTCAGTCGAAAGCGTGATGAAGCGCGCGGAAAAGAGCGGCATCAAGGTGCTGACTTACGATTCGGATTCGCCCAATAGTGGCCGCTCGATGTATATCGGCACCAGCAACGAATCGGCCGGCGAGACGATGGCCGAGACGATGGGCAAGGCATTGAACGGTCAAGGCGATGTCGCGATCGTCACCGGGCAACTGGGCGCGGTGAATCTGAACGAGCGCATCGCTGGCATCAAGAAGGGCCTCGCTAAATATCCGGGTATCAAGATCGTCGAAACGCAGGGCACTGACGACGATCTGGCGCGCGGCGTGTCCGTGGTCGAGACCACGCTACGCGCGCATCCGCAACTCAAGGGCATCTTCGGTGTCAGCCAGGTCGGCGGGCCGGCCGTCGCAAAGGTATTGAATACCAAGGAGTTCGGCGCGATGAAGGGCAAGCTCGAAGTGATCGCGTTCGACGATCTGCCTGACACCGTGAAGGGCGTCCGCGATGGCTCGATCCAGGCAATCATGGTGCAGCGCCCCGTGACCATGGGCAAGCTGGCTGTCGAACATCTGGTTTCGCAGATCCAGGGCAGCGAGAAGCAGGCGAGCGATATCGACACGGGCGTGACCGTGGTGACGAAGAACAATCTCGGCAGCTATACCAAGTAACGGCAGGAAGGAACTGCGCCAGGTAGCCGCGTGGGCCGCCCGCGCGGCAAGCACAACCCGCCGCCATGCCACCACCCAGGGACCGCCGATGACCCCTTTTCTCGAAGTGCGCGAGATCTCGAAGACGTTTCCCGGCGTGCGCGCGTTGAACCGCGTCACGCTGGAGATCGCACGTGGCGAAGTGCTGGCGCTGGCGGGTGAAAACGGCGCGGGCAAGAGCACGTTGATGAAGATTCTCACCGGCGTGCTCGAACCGGATGCCGGCGGCGAAATCCGCATCGAAGGCGAGCCGGTGACCTTGCGCGACGGCAATCATGCGCGCGCGTTGGGCATTGGCATCATTTATCAGGAACTGTCGGTCGTCGAAAACCTGAGCATCGCCGAGAACATCTTTCTCGCGCGTGAGCCGCTCACGCGGCTCGGCATGATCGACCGTGCGCGGATGAACGACGCGGCGCGCACCCTGCTCGAAACGATCGGCATGCGCGTCGATCCGCGCGAACAGGTCAGCCGCCTGAGCGTCGGGCAGAAACAGATGGTCGAAATTGCCAAGGCGGTCTCTTGCGATTCGAAGATCATCATCATGGACGAGCCCACTGCGTCGCTTAGCCATCACGAAACGCGCATGTTGCTGGACCTGATCAAGCGGCTGCGGTTGCAGAACATCGGCATTGTCTATATTTCGCATCGGCTCGAAGAACTGTTCGAACTCGCTGACCGCGTGACGGTGCTGCGCGACGGCGCAACCGTCGGCGGTGCGCCGATGGCGGAGGTTACCCGCGAGTGGCTGGTACGCAAGATGGTCGATCGCGACCTGAACGAACTGTATGCGGTGTCGGCGTCGCATGCGACACGCGAGGTCGTACTCGAAGTGCGCAATCTGGCGCTGCGCGCACGCAATCATGTGCCGGGCCGCATTCGCGACATCAGCTTCGCCGTGCATCGCGGCGAGATTCTCGGGATTGCGGGGCTGGTCGGCTCGGGGCGCACCGAGATCATGGAAATGATCTTCGGGATGCGGCCGAAGAGCGGCGACGTGCTGATTGCCGGCAAACGCGTGACGATTGAAAGTCCGCACGATGCAATCGCCAACGGCATCGGCTTCGTCACCGAAGACCGCAAGGGGCAGGGCCTGATAGCCGGCATGAGCGTGCGCGAGAATTTCAGCCTGACGCACCTTGAAACTTACTCGCCGTTTCAGTTCGTGCGGCGCGCGGCCGAAGACGAACATTGCCGCGAATACGTGCGCAAGCTTGGCGTCAAAACGCCGACTATCGAGCAGAAAGTGATCAACCTGAGCGGTGGCAATCAGCAGAAAGTCGTGCTCGCGAAATGGGTCGCGCGCCATCCGCGCGTGCTCATCGTCGACGAGCCGACCCGCGGTATCGATATCGGCGCCAAAGCGGAAGTGCATGCGCTGCTCGGGCGGCTTGCCGCGCAGGGCATTGCAATCATCGCGATCTCGTCGGACCTGCAGGAAGTGCTGGCGATCAGCGACCGCATTCTGGTGGTGCGCGAAGGGCGGCTGAACGGTACGTTCGAGCGCGCGGACGCAACCCAGGAGCGGGTGATGGCGGCGGCAACCGCATAACGTCCCGCCGCAAGTCGGTTTATTCAACACGGAGCTTCAATCGAGATGGCCACCATAGTCGTAGTGCACACCGGTCCGGTGACGGTTCAGCCGTTGAAGGATCAATTCGCCGCGCAACTGCCCGATGTGCGGATGATCAATATCGTCGACGACAGCCTGCTTAACGACGTACGCAGCGCCGGACACCTGACGCCCGAAGTCACGGGCCGGTTGTACTCGTATATGTCGAACGCGCAGGCGATGGGCGCGGACTTTATTCTGAACGCGTGCTCGTCGGTCGGCGAAGCGGTCGATACGTTGCGCGGCATGATCCGTACGCCGATCATCAAGATCGACGAAACCATGGCGCAGGAAGCGAGCCGGCTCGGCACGCGGATCGGTGTGGTGGCCACCGTGAAAACCACGCTTGAGCCGACCGTCCGGCTGATTCGCAAGAAAGCCGCCGAAGCGGGCCGCGAGATCAGTGTGGTCGAGCGCGTCGCCGAAGAAGCGTTCGCCGCGCTGCTGGCCGGCGACGGCGCGCGTCACGACGAGGTGCTCAAGCACACCATCGTCGCACTTGCCGACGAAGTGGACGTGGTGGTGCTCGCGCAGGTATCGATGGCGCGGCTCGTGCCGTCGCTTGGCCAGACGCGCGTGCCGGTGCTGTCCAGCCCGCAAAGCGGCGTGGCGACGGTCAAGGCCGCGCTGTCAGACGCGCGCCAGGCACGCACTAAAGGCACACTAAGCACGCACTAGGCACGTACCAGCGGCGCCTTGTACGCATGATGAGCCGCCTGTGCGCTGCTGGCGACAGGCTGCGCGACGCTCGCGGCGGCGAGCGCCGCTGTCATGCCCGGCAGAAATTGCGCGACGAACGCGGGTGTCAGCACGACCTTGCGTTCGTGCGTATCGACGAGGCCTTCGGCTTTCAGATCGCTGAAGTGGCGGTTCACCGATTCGCGCGACGTGCCGATAAATTCCGCCAGCTTGTCCTGCGCGATCGACAGATCGATCAGCACCGCGCCCGTCGCGCCGTCATGCACGAACGGTGCGCCGATCTGGTTGGCGAACATCGCGAGAATGTTGACGAGGCGCTTGCGCACGTCGTGCAGCGACAGATTCTCGATCAGCTTTTGCGCTTCCTGCCAGCGCTGGTGATGGCTGCGCAACACGAACTGGTTGATCACATGGTAGCGCTTGAGCAGATCTTTGAAGTCTGCCTTGCGGATGAAGCAGATGCGGCATGCGGCGAGCGTCTCCGCATAGTGTGAGTAGCTCGCTTCGTTCAGCACGTCGCCGTCGCCGAAGATCATGCCGGCCTTGATAAACGACAGCGTGATTTCCTGGCCTTCCTCGGTAAGCCGATAGAGCCGCACGTGACCGACCTTCAACAGGTACACGTACTCGCTTTGCTCCTCAGGGCGATAGATCAGTGCGTTCTTGCGCAGGCTGCGGTGATCGCTGAAGGCCGGCATGACCTCTTCGAGGCAGTTGCGTTCGATCAGCGCGAGAAGCTCGCTTTTTCCGACAAACCACATCGCGTGTCTCCTTGTGTCGTGCCGGCATGGCTGCAGAGGCAGAGATGAAGCCGCGACGCGCCGGCGCCTGATTGCCAGTTATTCTAACCAGCATATTGTCGCGCCGCTGAGCTTTGCGCGTCGATGCGCGCTGCGCGGCGTAAGCGATATGTCAGACATGCCGTGGCTCGATCGGGCGGGTGCCGCTGACACGCAGCGCTCGCTCGCGCAGGTCATTGTGCGCTGCCTGTTCGCAGGCGTGGACGGCAAGCGTGGGGCGGTGCAATGGATGAAAAATGACGCCCGTCGTAATGACGACACGTTTACGCGAACGGAGGTAATGGTCGATGCAGATAAACGCGCCCGGAAAGCCGTGCTCCGGGCGCGACCGCTACGGTATCAGTCCCGGTCGTTGTTCAGCATGCTCCTCGGAATGGACAGGATAAGCACGCAACTGATGAGCAGGCAAGCCCCGAGTGCGTAAGTACCATTGTTGATATTGCCCGTCAGGTCCTTTGCCACACTCGTAATCATCGAACCTGTGAAGCCGGACAGGTTGCCGACCGAGTTGATGAGAGCAATGCCTGCCGCGGCGGCCGTTCCAGACAGAATCTGGCCGGGAAAGGTCCAGAAAATCGGCATCAGACCGAGGATGGCGCAGGTGGCAATCGTCAGGAAGAGGATGGACAGCGGCACGTTGTTCGCGAAGGTGGCGCTGAGAATCAGGCCGATGCCGCCGATGCACGCGGGAATCGCTGCATGGAGGCGCCGCTCGCCAGTCTTGCGCGAGTGGCGCGCATTCCAGATCATCGCGACGACCGCGCTCAGGTAGGGTATGGCCGTCAGCAGGCCGATATTGAGCGTGCTCTTGACGCCGGATGCCTTGATGATGGACGGCAGCCAAAAAGCGAGACCGTAAAAGCCCGTGTTGAACGTGAGCAGGATGAAAGTCAGCAGCCACACGCGCGGGCTCTTGAGCGCCGCCCCGATGCGATGGGTCTTCTTCGTGCTTTCCTGCTCGAGATTCTTCTGCAGCAGTGCCTTTTCGGATGCCGTCAGCCATTTCGCCGACTGGATACCGTCGCCCATCCGAAACAGCACGAGGAACGCGACGAGAATCGACGGAATGCCTTCGACCAGCAGCATCCATTGCCAGCCGTCCATGCCAAGCGCGCCATGGGTGTTTTCCATGAGCCAGCCGGAGATCACACCGCCCAGCGTCAGGCTCACGGGAATGGCGATCAGGAACCCGGACATGGCGATGCTCTGGCGCCGTGCGGGGAACCAGTAGTTCATGTAGAGGATGATGCCGGGGAAGAAGCCCGCTTCGCAGACGCCCAGCAGGAAACGCAGGATGTAGAACATCGTGGACGTTTCGACATGAAAGAAGCTGGCGAGCGGCGAGATAAAGGCAAGTGAAGACGAGACGATACCCCACGACACCATGATGCGTGCGATCCAGAACCGTGCGCCGTACCGGTGAAGGAGGAGATTGCTGGGCATCTCGAAGAGGAAGTATCCCCAGAAGAAGATACTCGCGCCGAAAGCGTAGACGGCGTCGCTCATCCCGAGCGAATCGAGCATCTGCAACTTGGCGAAACCGACGTTCACGCGGTCGAGATAAGCCACGACGTAACACAGCAGAAGCAGCGGCAGAATCCGCTTCAGAACCTTGCGGTATAGCAGTTCTTCGGTCTCATCGACCGCCGCAGGCGAAGCCGCAGTCTGAGCGATTGTTGGCATTGGAATGTCTCCATTTTGTATGTCTCGAGCGGTATGGCGGTGGGCGTCGCCTGCATGAATTCAGGGTCTGCCCGCAGACGGGCCTCGATCTGTTCACCCTAATCGAACAATCGGGCTCGAAGGTGTTACCGATAACAAATCAGCCCGCCATTTTTCCGTCGTTCGATGTTATCGGTAACAAAATTAGCACGTTGTGCCCTGAAGAGGCAAGCCAGGGGAATCTACCGGGTCCAGCATGGATGTCCCATCTGGCTGGTCCGGTGGATCGTCATCTGGCGGGTAATCGCCGGTCGGGTCCCCCCGCGCGCCATTTCTCCAGAAGCCGGAAGCGAGTTTCATATTGTGAGATTTGCTTGGGCTTTCAGTGTCGTGATCTTTTTGTTACCTGAAAGCATGTTTTACATGGCAAAAAGCGGCGCGTATCTCATTGAAAAATAAACAAAAAATATGTCTTATGTCTTATATAAGACTTGGTTCAAGCTGGTCAAACGGCGCTACCATTTAGTCATGCAGTTCGCACACGCAGACGCAGCGACACGCCAGATCAGTTAAACGCCCTTAGGAGAAAACCATGAGCCAGTATCAAGACGACATCAGCGCAGTTGCCGATTTGAAAGAGACCCACGGCAGCGCGTGGAATGCGATCAGCCCCGAGTACGCCGCCCGCATGCGTGCCCAGAACAAATTCAAAACGGGCCTGGACATTGCGAAGTACACCGCCAGGATCATGCGCGCCGACATGGCTGCGTACGATGCCGATCCGTCGAAGTACACCCAATCGCTGGGATGCTGGCACGGCTTCATCGGCCAGCAGAAGATGATCTCCATCAAGAAGCACTTCAACAGCACCGAACGCCGCTACCTGTACCTGTCCGGCTGGATGGTGGCCGCGCTGCGCTCGGAGTTCGGCCCGCTGCCGGACCAGTCGATGCATGAAAAGACCTCGGTCAGCGCGCTCATCCGCGAGCTGTACACCTTCCTGCGCCAGGCCGACGCGCGTGAACTGGGCGGCCTGTTCCGCCAGCTGGATGCAGCCGAAGGCCCTGCCAAGGCCGCCATCCAGGAAAAAATCGACAACCACGTCACCCATGTCGTGCCGATCATCGCCGACATCGACGCGGGTTTCGGCAACGCTGAAGCCACCTACCTGTTGGCCAAGCAGTTCATCGAAGCGGGCGCATGCTGCATCCAGATCGAAAACCAGGTGTCCGACGAGAAGCAGTGCGGCCACCAGGACGGCAAGGTCACCGTGCCGCACGAGGACTTTCTCGCCAAGATCCGCGCCATCCGCTACGCGTTTCTGGAACTGGGCGTGGATGACGGCATCATCGTGGCGCGTACCGACTCGCTGGGCGCCGGCCTGACCAAGCAGATCGCCGTGACCCGCACGCCGGGCGACCTGGGCGACCAGTACAACTCTTTCCTCGATTGCGAAGAATTGTCGGCCGACGAACTGGGCAATGGCGACGTCATCATCAAGCGCGACGGCAAGCTGCTGCGTCCGAAGCGCCTGCCGAGCAACCTGTTCCAGTTCCGCGCCGGCACGGGCGAAGCGCGCTGCGTACTGGATTGCGTCACTGCGCTGCAAAACGGCGCTGACCTGCTGTGGATCGAAACCGAAAAACCGCACATCGCCCAGATCGCAGGCATGGTCAACGAGATTCGCAAGGTCATCCCGAACGCCAAGCTGGTGTACAACAACAGCCCGTCGTTCAACTGGACGCTGAATTTCCGCCAGCAGGCCTATGACGCGATGAAGGCCGCAGGCAAGGATGTGTCGGCATACGATCGCGCCCAGCTGATGAGCGTGGAATACGACCAGACCGAACTGGCAAAACTCGCCGACGAGAAGATCCGTACCTTCCAGGCCGACGCATCGCGCGAAGCAGGTATCTTCCACCACCTGATTACGCTGCCGACGTACCATACCGCCGCACTGTCCACCGACAATCTGGCGAGGGAATACTTCGGCGATCAGGGCATGCTGGGATATGTGGCTGGCGTGCAGCGCAAGGAAATCCGTCAGGGCATCGCGTGCGTCAAGCACCAGAACATGTCCGGTTCGGACATCGGCGATGACCACAAGGAGTATTTCAGCGGCGAAGCTGCCCTGAAAGCGGCGGGCAAAGACAACACCATGAACCAGTTCTGATACCAGTCATACGCCGGGTAAAACGCCAACCCATGCAGGTTGGCGTTTTTTTTCGCCCGATAGCTCGTGGCGTCCCCGCGCTGTTTCCTTGTGCGCGTCCATGCAGAAGCGATATGCGCGGTCGATCCGCGAAGGAAGACCCGGTGTGTTTTCCGGAGATGCCGGCTTCTGTTTCGAATCTGACGCAGCCGTTTGAAAATCTGGCTTCATTTCTGTTGCTGCGTGAGGCAACGCATGGCAACTGCGGCGGCTGCCGATCGCGTTTCGACACTCAGCTTGCTGAATACATGTTCGAGATGCTTGTTAACCGTGCGCGGCGCCATGCCTAGAATGTCGCTGATATCGCGGTTTGTCTTGCCGCGTGAAAGCCAGAGCAACACTTCCGCCTCGCGGCTCGTGAGGCTGAAACGTGCGGCGAGGCTATCGGTCTGCGACGCATCGTCGAACTCTTCCAGCACGATGAGCCAGTCGCCGTGCTCCGCGCGTCCGAGTACGCGTACGCTTTGACGCACGCGGCCGCTCACCGTGTCGAAGCTCGCCTGCAAATCGCAGCCGGCGCCGATCCAGCGCAGCAGCCATTGATGCAGCAAGTCAGGCAGCCCGTCACCGGGCGCACCCACTGCTGCGTAGCGGGGTAGCCGCTCGCGTGCGAGTTCGCTTTGCCAACGTATGGTGCCGTCTTCCGCGGCGATGAGTGCCGCGCGCATGCCGATCTCCAATGCCACATCCATATGCCGTTGTTGCCGGGATCGTTGCACGTGTGCGGCGATACGCGCGACCACTTCGCTCGGCTTGACTGGTTTTGGCACATAGTCGATACCGCCAACGCGAAAGCCATGCACGACGTGTTCGCTTTCTGTCAGCGCGGTCATGAAAATCACGGGCAAGTGTCGATTGCGCGGATCGCTCTTGATGAGCTTGCAAGTCTCGAAGCCGTCCATGCCCGGCATCAGTGCGTCGAGCAGCACGACGTCGGGCGTCACTCGCGCGAATCGTTGCAGCGCCGATTGGCCGTCCAGCGCGACGAGCACCGCATAGCCCGCGTCGTTCAGCGTATCCGAGAGCAGGGCGAGATTGTCGGGCGTGTCGTCGACGATCAGCACGACCGCGCGGTCGTTGGGCAGCTCGGGCAGGCTCGCCGTCTCGCTGGGCAGAAGGTGTTGATCGTCATGCATCGGGGTTGGTCGGCTGAGGTGGCGCAAGCACGCGCGCGAGTTCGGAAAGCCTGAAGCGCCGCGCCATTGCACGTAGTGGTTCAAGAAGCGAGGAGAGCTCGGGGGCATGATGCTCGGCGGCATCCAGTTGTTCGATGAAGCCCTGCATATAGCCCATCTCCAGTGTTGAGCGCAGATTGTCGAGCAAGGGCGCCGGTAGTGAGGCAATCGCCTGTGGCGAGAGGGATGCTTCGGCAGATAGCGGCGCGGGCTCGGTGATCCACTGCAAGTCGAGCAGCGTAGCCATCTTGTCGAGCAGCAGCGGCAGGTGCACGGGCTTGGCCAGATAATCGTCGCATCCGGCCGCCGCGCCTTTTTCGCGGTCGTCGGCGAAGGCGTTTGCCGACAGGATCAGGATGGGCGCGTCCGACAGATGATTGTCACGGATCAAGCGGCTCGCCTCGAAACCGTCCATCATCGGCATGGCCACGTCCATCAGAATGAGATCGGCTCCGCCCGTCGCGAGCCATTGCAGTGCTTGCGGGCCGCTCCCAACCTCGATCACGTCGAAGCCGAGCGGTACGAGCGTCTGCGTGATGATGCGCCGCTGCTCCGTCAGGTCGTCGACGATCAGCACGGTGCGCCGTTTGCCCGGATAGCCCCTGATGTTGATCTGACCACCGGAAAACCGCACGGGTGCGCGCACTTCCGATGCGAACAGCTTCACGATGAAGCGCGTGCCTTTACCGACTTCGCTTTGTACCTGCAGGTTGCCGCCCATCAGCTCGGTCAGCAGCCGGCATATGGTGAGACCGAGTCCCGCCCCGTGGTCATGCTCGCGAGCGGCCGCGCCGCGTTCGAACGGCAGGAACAGGCGCTCCAGTTCGGCGGCAGGAATGCCCGGGCCAGTGTCGGTGATATCGAAGGTCAGTGTTTCCCACGCATATCCGGCGCGCACGTTCACGCGGCCTTGCGACGTGAAACGGATTGCATTGCCGATCAGGTTGATCAGAATCTGCCGCACGCGCTTTTCGTCGATACGAACCACTTCCGGCATGCGGCCCGTGGTCTGGAAGTCGAACGCGAGGCCCTTGTCGGTCGCCTGCGGTTCGAGCATCGCACTGAGTTGGGTAATGAAATCCGGCAGCGAGACTTCCGTGACGTTCAGTTGAAGCTTGCCCGACTCGATGCGCGCGACATCGAGCAGGCCGTCGACCAGCGCCAGCAGGTGTTCTCCGCTGCGATAGATGGTCGCTGCCGCTTCACGGCGTGCGGGAGGGAGTTCATCAGTGGCTTGCAGAAGCAGTTGCGCATAGCCGAGGATACTGTTGAGCGGCGTGCGCAGTTCATGGCTCAGCCCCGTCACATAGCGGCTCTTCGCACGGTTCGCTGATTCAGCGGCCGCGCTTGCCTGCTGCAGCGCCGCGTCGGTCTTGCGGTGCGCCTCGATTTCCTGCATCAGCAATTCGGCCTGGCGCTGCAGTTCTTCCTGCGTGACCTTGCGGTTTTCGTTCGCCAGCACCAGCCACCACGCAGCAATGCAACCGACCAGCGCGAGTGCGAAGAACGCTTCCAGGTAACCGTGCAGAAGCGCGTCGCGCGCTATCGTGTCGAGGTCGGACAGGGCGCTCACGCTCTGATACCACTGGATCGACATGACGCCGCCGAGCAAGACGAGCCCGACAATCAACAACCCCAGGTATTGCGCGATGCGCAAGCTCGCGCGTCCGAGCTGCAGGCGCGGAAACAGCTTGTGCACGGTTTGCCCTAGCTGTGTGGTCAGACGGGCGTGTGGCTTGCACGAGTCGTTGCAGCGTGAATCGAGTGAGCAACATAGCGAACAGATCGAACCCGCGTAGGCCGGGCAATGCGCCATATCTTCGCGTTCGAAGGTGTTTTCGCAGATCACGCAGCGCAGGGTCGCACCGGGCGCGAGCGTGCTGTCGTCACGCGCCAGATAGAAGCGGCCCCGGGTGACGAGTGCAATGATGGGGGCACACACGAACGCCACCAGCAATGCAATGAACGACGACAGCGCTTCGGCCACCGGCCCGAAAACGCCCGCATGCGAAAGCGCTGCGACGGCGGATGCGACGAACATCGCGCCGATGCCGACCGGGTTCACGTCATACAGATGCGCGCGCTTGAACTCGACATACGACGGGCTGAGCTTGAGCGGCTTGTTGATGACGAGGTCCCCGACGAGCGCCCCGATCCACGCAATCGCCACGTTCGAATACAGCGCGAGCACCTTGCTGATCGCTTCGAATACGCCCATCTCGACCAGTAGCAAGGCGATGAGCACGTTGAATACGAGCCATACCACGCGCCCTGGATGGCTATGTGTGAGCCGTGCGAAAAAATTCGACCATGCGAGCGAACCTGCGTACGCATTGGTCACGTTGATCTTGATCTGCGACACGATGACGAACAGGGTCATCGCGGCAAGCGCGCCTTCGGGCGAGCGGAACAGGTATTGATAGGCAACGAGGTACATCTGCGTTGGCTCGACGGCCTTTGCCGGATCGATTTCGTGCTGGATGGCAAGAAACGCGAGGAATGCCCCGCCGAGCATCTTCAGTGCGCCGGGAATGATCCAGCCTGGTCCTGCCGCGATCAACGCAATCCACCAGCGCACTCGGTTCCTGCTCGTGCGCGGTGGCAGGAAACGCAGATAGTCGACCTGTTCGCCGATCTGCACGATCATCGACAGCGCCACCGTGCAGCCCGCGCCGAACGCAAACAGATTGAATTTGCGGTCCTCGCCCGAGATCCCGGCGAAGGTGAACCAGTCAGCGAGTGCGTGCGGTTCGCGCCATAGCACGGCTGCGTAAGGGACGACGAGCAGCACGATCCACAGCGGCTGCGTCCAGCCCTGCAAGCGGTTGATGAAGGTGATGCCGAACGTCACCACGGGGATGATGACGAGCGCACTTATCACATACGCGATGGAGAGCGGTATGCCGAAATACAACTCCAGCGCGAGCGACATGATGGCCGCTTCGAGCGCGAAGAACACGAAGGTGAAGACAGCATAGATCAGCGACGTCAGCGTCGAGCCGATATAGCCGAAGCCCGCGCCGCGCGTGAGCAGGTCCATATCGACGCCGAAGCGCGCGGCGTAGTAACTGATCGGCATACCCGTCAGGAAGATCAGCACCGCCACCGCGAGAATCGCGCACACCGCGTTGGTGAAGCCGTAATTCACCACGAGAGCGCCGCCGATGGCTTCGAGCGCGAGAAAGGACACGGCGCCCATCGCCGTATTGGCGACACGCAGTTCCGACCAGCGCCGGAAGCCGCGCGGCGTGTAGCGCAGCGCGTAGTCCTCCAGCGTTTCATCGGCGACCCATGCGTTGTAGTCGCGGCGAATCTTCACGATACGTTGCGTGCCGCCCATTGCCGGGCGCGACGCCCCGGCTTGGGTCGCTGCATCGTCGGTGGCGGCAGGCGGGGATTCCCTTTGGTGCATCGATGGCTGGAGTAGGCGGGTTCCGGGTGGATCGGGCTCGCCATGCAAGTAGCATTCCATTCGATGGCCCTTCCTTGAACGTCTGGCTATGGAACGTGGTGGCGGACGCGATTGTATGAAGCCGTTTTCGCGAGCGCCCTACGTCATATGACGTATTCAATCGCGCAAATTGGCTCCCTACATTTCGCTCCGAAGACGCAAACCGGATACGACCACAAGGGAGATTTCGATGTCGCACGACGATCACAACGACCAGATCATGCCGTCGGCCATGCGCCGCAAACTCTTGATGGGCCTCGCCGCAGCGCCCGCGCTTGCGGTGCCGGCCATCGGCTGGGCGCAGCAATATCCGACCGCGAAGGTCAATACGACCAACCTCGCCGTGACCGATACGGAAGTGACTGTCGGCCAGCTTCACTCGGCTACCGGCACGATGGCGATCTCCGAGACGGGTTCGATTCAGGCCGAGCGTCTCGCAATCGAGCAGATCAACGGGATGGGCGGCATTCTGGGCCGCAAGATCAAGATCATTCAGGAAGACGGGGCCTCCGACTGGCCCACCTTTGCCGAGAAGTCGAAGAAGCTGCTGGAAAACGACCATGTGGCCGCTGTCTTCGGCTGCTGGACATCGGCGTCGCGCAAGGCTGTGTTGCCGATCTTCGAGCGCGACAACGGTCTGCTGTACTACCCGACCTTCTACGAAGGCCTCGAGCAGTCGAAAAACGTCTTCTATACCGGACAGGAAGCGACCCAGCAGATCCTCTGGGGCCTGAACTGGGCGAACCAGACCAAGAAGGCGAAGAGCTTCTTCCTGATTGGCTCCGACTACATCTGGCCGCGCACGTCGAACAAGATTGCGCGCAAGCACATCGAGGGGCACCTGCAGGGCTGCAAGGTCGTCGGCGAAGAGTATTACCCGCTCGGCACCACGAACTTCAATTCGCTCATCAACAAGATCAAGATCGCGAAGCCCGATTGCATCTACGCGATCATCGTCGGCGGCTCGAACGTGGCGTTCTACAAGCAGCTGAAGGCGGCGGGCATTACGGCAGACAAGCAGTTCCTGCTGACCATCTCAGTGACGGAAGACGAGGTACTGGGTATTGGCGGCGAAAACGTCGCGGGCTTCTATTCGGCCATGAAGTATTTCGAATCGCTCGACAACGAGAACAACAAGAAATTCGTCGCGGCGTTCAAGGCGAAGTATGGGCCGAAGGCGGTCATCGGCGACGTCACGCAGGCAGCGTACCTCGGGCCATGGCTGTGGAAGGCGGCTGTCGAGAAAGCCGGCAGCTTCGACGTCGACAAGGTCGTTGCAGCTTCGCCAGGCATCGAACTGAAGACGGCGCCCGAAGGCTACGTGAAGATCCACGCGAACCACCACTTGTGGAGCCGGACGCGCATCGGCCAGGCGCAGGCGGACGGGCAGTTCAAGGTGGTCGCGGAATCGCCGGATCTGATCGAGCCGAATCCATTCCCGAAGGGCTATCAGTAAGCGCTGCCACGCTGCTCGTGTCGCATCACATACGTGATATGAGCGGCTTCATTCGAGGAGGGAAACATGTCGGCTTCGGACATTCTCAACATCACGTTGATGCAGGGTTTCGCGGGCCTTTCGCTGTTCAGCGTGCTGTTGCTGATGGGCCTTGGGCTCGCGGTGATCTTCGGCCAGATGGGCGTCATCAATATGGCGCACGGCGAGTTCATGACAATCGGCGCGTACACCATCTACATGTTCTCGCAGGTCGCCGATACGGTGTGGCCCGGTTTCAGGCCGGTGTATTTCCCGCTCGCGATCGTCGTCGCGTTCGTGCTGGCGTTCGCAGCAGGCTGGCTCGCAGAGTGGGCGCTGATCCGTCATCTCTACAAGCGCCCGCTCGACACGTTGCTCGCGACATGGGGCTTGAGCCTCGGCATGCAGCAGGTGTTCCGCTCGACCTTCGGCCCGAAGGAAGTCAGCCCGAATCTGCCCGAGTGGCTGATGGGTTCATGGTCGCCGAAGCAGGGCCTCGACATCCCCATCAATGGTCTCTTCGTCATGTCGCTTGCTGCGCTGATGACGGGCGGCCTGTTGCTCGCGCTGTACCGCGCACGCTGGGGCCTGCGTGTGCGAGCCACGGTAGCGAACCGGCAGATGGCGAACGCGGCCGGCATCGACACGAAGATGACGGACCGCATGACCTTCGCGATCGGTTGCGGCATGGCGGGCGTTGCCGGTGCTGCCTTCACCGCGATCGGTTCGACGGGACCGACGAGCGGCTCGCTCTACATCGTCGATTCGTTTCTGGTGGTCACCTTCGGCGGCGCGGCAAGCCTGCTTGGCACGGTAGCGTCGGCGTTCGGCATCGCGCAGATGCAATCGATCAGCGAGTTCTTCATGACGGGTTCGTCGGCGCGTGTGCTGACGCTGCTCACCATCGTGATCGTGCTGATGCTGCGGCCACAGGGCCTGTTCGCATCGAAGGTGCGCCGTGCGTGAACTGACCCACTCTTCAATCTCTTCGACGCAAGCGGGAGAAACGACCATGAATCCTATCGCGGATGCCCCCGTCGATACGCAAGCGCCACCGGCCGCGGGCTGGCTGCGCCGTATGTTCCTGCATCGCGGCGGCTACGGCAGCTTCATCGTACTGGCGCTGCTGATCCTCGTCGTGTTTCCGCTGACGCTCGACGTGTTCCGCCTCAACCTGATGGGCAAGTACCTGACCTATGCGTTCGTCGCAGTCGGCCTCGTGATCGCGTGGGGATACGGCGGCGTGCTGAGCCTCGGCCAGGGCGTGTTCTTCGGACTGGGCGGCTATTGCATGGCGATGTTCCTCAAGCTCGAAGCCTCCGATCCCGTCAGCACGAAAATCCAGTCGACGCCCGGCATCCCCGACTTCATGGACTGGAACCAGCTGACTGCGCTGCCGCTATGGTGGAAGCCGTTTCACTCACTGCCGTTTTCGTTGCTCGCGGTGCTGGTGGTGCCTGGCCTGCTCGCGTTCATTGTCGGTTTCGCCATGTTCAAGCGGCGCGTGGGCGGCGTGTACTTCGCGATCATCACGCAGGCTGTGGCGCTGATCCTGTCGGTGCTGATCATCGGTCAGCAAGGCTATACAGGTGGCGTAAACGGCATCACGGATTTGCGCACGCTGCTCGGCTGGGACATCCGCGGCGATCACGCCAAGCTGATTCTCTACTTCGTCAACGCGGTGCTGTTGCTCGCCGCGATCCTCTTCTGCCGGCGGGTCACGCGCAGCAAGCTCGGTACGCTGCTGCTGGCGATGCGCGACAAGGAAGACCGCGTACGTTTCTCCGGCTACGACGTGGCGATGTTCAAGGTCTTTTCTTTCTGCCTCGCTGCCGTGCTCGCGGCGATCGGCGGCGCGATGTTCACGTTGCAGGTGGGCTTCATGTCGCCGTCGTTCGTGGGCATCGTGCCGTCGATCGAGATGGTGATCTATGCGGCCGTCGGCGGACGCATGTCGCTGGTCGGCGCTGTGTACGGCGCGATTCTCGTCAATCTCGGCAAGACGTGGTTCTCCGAGAGCTTTCCGAACCTGTGGCTGTTCCTGATGGCGGCGCTCTTCATCGGCGTGGTGATGGCGTTCCCCAACGGGCTCGCGGGCCTCTACGACAGTCACGTGAAGCCCTGGCTCATGCGCCGTGGCGCAAGGAGCACGTCATGAGCAACACCGATTTCGTGCTGGCCGTCGAAGGGCTGTCCGTCGCGTTCGACGGCTTCAAGGCGGTCGACGATCTGAGCCTGTATGTGGATCGCGGCGAACTTCGCGTCGTGATCGGACCCAACGGTGCGGGCAAGACCACGCTGCTCGATCTGATCTGCGGCAAGACACGCGCGAACGCGGGCAGCATCAAGTTCCGCAACGAAGAGATGACGCGACTGCCGGAATTTCGACGCGTGCGCAAAGGCATTGGGCGCAAGTTTCAGACGCCGTCGATCTACGAGAACCTCACCGTGTTCCAGAACCTCGAAGTGTCGTTCCCGCGCGGACGTGGCGTGTTCGGCGCGCTCGCGTTCAAGCGCACGAGCGACGTGCTGGACCGCGTAAAGAGCGTCGCGCAGGAAATCGGCCTGGAAAAGGAACTCGATCTCGAAGCCGGGCTGCTGTCGCACGGCCAGAAGCAATGGCTGGAAATCGGCATGCTGCTGATGCAGGAGCCGGAACTGCTGATGCTCGACGAACCGATTGCCGGCATGAGCGTGCGCGAGCGCGAGATTACGGCGGAGCTGCTGAAACGAATCTGCCAGAACCGCTCGATGATCGTGATCGAGCACGACATGGCTTTCGTCGAACAGATCGCGCACAAGGTCACGGTGATGCATCAGGGAAAGATCCTCGCGGAGGGGCCGATGGAGAAGGTGCAATCGGACCAGCGCGTGATCGACGTTTATCTTGGTCACTGAGTTGCCATTGAAAGGAGACCGCACATGCTGAACGTCGACGACGTATTCGTCAGCTACGGCCAGAGCGAGGCACTGCACGGCATCAGCTTCACCGCCCAAAAGAACGAGACGGTGGCGATCATGGGCCGCAATGGGATGGGCAAGACCACATTGTTCAAATCGCTGATGGGCATTCTGCCGCTCAAGGGCGGGGCTGTGCGTGTAGACGGCGAGGACGTATCGCGCGACGAGAGCTTCAGGCGTGTGAAGAAAGGCATCGCGTATGTACCACAGGGACGGCAGATTTTCGGCACGCTGACCGTGGAGGAGAACATTCAGACGGGACTCGAAAACACACGCGAAAAGCGCGTGCCCGAAGAAATCTACGCACTGTTCCCGGTGCTGTACGACATGCGCAGCCGCAAGGGCGGCAATCTGTCGGGCGGCCAGCAACAGCAACTCGCCATTGCCCGCGCGCTCGTCGCGCAACCGAAAGTGCTGCTGCTCGATGAACCCACGGAAGGCATTCAGCCGTCGATCATCAAGGACATCGCGCATGCGCTGAACGAGATTCGCAGGCTGCGCGGCATCAGCATCGTGGTATCGGAGCAGGTGCTGAGCTTCGCGCTCGATGTGGCAGACCGTCTGTTCGTGATCGAAGGCGGACGCTTCGTGCACGAGACACCGCGCGCCGAGGCCGACACCGCGAAGATCCGCGAATACCTGTCGGTGTGAGCCGACTGTCCACGCTATTTCAAAGGAGGGTAAGCAATGGCTGAAACACTGATCAAGGTGGACCTCGAACAGTCCGCGTACGACAACGAGCAGGTTCACAACCGCTGGCATCCCGATATCCCGATGGCATGCTGGGTCAATCCCGGCGACGACTTCATTCTGGAGACGTACGACTGGACGGGCGGCTTCATCAAGAACAACGACAGCGCAGACGATGTGCGCGATATCGATCTGTCGATCGTTCACTTCCTGTCTGGGCCCGTGGGTGTGAAGGGTGCGCAGCCGGGTGACCTGCTCGTCGTCGACCTGCTGGATATCGGCACGAAGGCGGATAGCCAGTGGGGTTTCAACGGTTTCTTCTCGAAGCAGAACGGCGGTGGATTCCTGACGGATCATTTTCCTCAAGCGCAAAAATCCATCTGGGATTTCCACGGGCTCTTCACGAGTTCACGCCATATCCCGGGTGTGAGTTTTGCGGGCCTGATTCATCCGGGTCTGATCGGCTGTCTGCCTGATCCGAAGATGCTCGCCACATGGAACGAACGCGAGGCCGCACTGATCGCCACCGATCCGGCGCGCGTGCCAGGCCTTGCGAATCCCCCGTTTGCGGCGACTGCGCACATGGGCAAGCTCACTGGCGACGCGAAGGCGAAAGCCGCCGCCGATGGCGCGCGCACGGTGCCGCCGCGCGAACATGGCGGCAATTGCGACATCAAGGATCTGTCGCGCGGCTCGAAGGTGTATTTCCCGGTTTATGTCGACGGCGCGGGGCTGTCGGTCGGCGATCTGCACTTCAGTCAGGGTGATGGTGAAATCACCTTCTGCGGCGCGATCGAAATGGCGGGCTGGGTTCACATGAAGGTGGAACTCATCAAAGGCGGCATGGAGAAATACGGCATCAAGAACCCGATCTTCAAGCCGAGCCCGATCACGCCGAACTACAACGACTATCTGATCTTCGAGGGCATTTCCGTCGACGAAGGCGGCAAGCAGCATTATCTCGACGTGCACATCGCTTATCGCCAGGCGTGTCTCAATGCGATCGAATATCTGAAGAAGTTCGGCTATTCAGGGGCGCAGGCATATTCGATTCTCGGCACCGCCCCCGTGCAAGGACATATCAGCGGCGTGGTCGACGTGCCGAATGCGTGCGCGACGTTGTGGCTGCCCACACAGATATTCGACTTCGATATTCGCCCGGGCGCGGATGGCCCGATCAAACACATCAAGGGCGATATCGATATGCCGCTGTCGCCCGACATCGTCTGATGTCCGAGCCCGCCGGGTCGCGATGCGGCGGGCGATTCATGATGGAGCAGGCTATGCCGACCTACGATTATCGTTGCGACACGTGCGGCCCTTTCGCCGTGCTGCGCCGCATCTCCGAGCGCGATTGCGCGTCGCCTTGTCCGTCATGCGGCAAGCTCGCGCAGCGGACACTGAGCTTGCCCGCATTGTCGCTGATGGCGTCCACGCAACGCGCGGCGCACCAGGTCAACGAGCGTGCTGCGAATGCACCGCATCGTCACGGCCCGGGTTGCGGGTGTGGCAGCAGCACGAAACCGAGGCTGGCGGGTGCAGCGCCAACGGGATTAAAGAGCAACGGTGGCGGCCGGCCGTGGATGATCAGCCACTGATCCTATTTCACAAAAGCAGAACCCGGCGGATGCGTAACGATGGCACGAAGGTCTGCCTGCACGTCGCCGTGCATGGCGCGCAGCTTCCGCAGATCGGGCACGGGCCGCGCGAGCGCCTCATCGCGGGCGAACGCGGCCTCGAGCGCCTGCGCAACATCGAGCAGGCGCCCTTCGCTGCGCATCGGTCCGATGATCTGAAGGCCGAATGGCATGCCCATGTGATCGACGCCGCAGGGCAATGACATCGACGGATTGGTGAGGAGCGTAACCACGTAGGTCAGTGCCACCCAGCGATAGTAGTTTTCCAGCGCCACGCCGTCGATCTGCGCGCAATGCGGCGTGGTCCACGCGAACGGCGTGACGGGCGACACGGGTGAAACGATCGCGTCGTAGCGCCCGAACAGGGTCTGGAAGCGCCGGTACAGTGTGGTGCGTTGCGTGTCGGCGCGTGTCACGTCGGCGAGCGTGAGTGCACTGCCCATCTCGTAGTTCGCACGCGTGTTCGGCCCGAGCAGAGCGGGATCGCGCTCGTAGGTCTCGCGCAGGCTTGCAACGAATTCCTGCGCACGCACCACGTCGAACACGCGATGCGCGTCGGCCATGTCGAGTGCGGTTGGCTCGATGGGTTCGCACACCCGCACCTGCGTGG
This sequence comes from Paraburkholderia sp. XV, assembly GCF_020177535.1. NCBI lineage: Bacteria > Pseudomonadati > Pseudomonadota > Betaproteobacteria > Burkholderiales > Burkholderiaceae > Paraburkholderia > Paraburkholderia sp. XV. The sequence continues at coordinate 39,145 of NZ_JAGUUD010000043.1, forward strand.
CGATACGTGCGAGCTTTGCGCGAAACGTCGCGCGAATCGAGGCATCGACCGCACAGACGCCAAAATCTTCCGTATAGCCGATGCGCAGCGCGGCGGGGTCGAGGCGCGCGCTGGCGTGCGGATCGAACTGCGCGGGATAGCCGAGCGGATCGGCGGCATCCTGTCCCGCGACGGCGGCCAGTTGCAGACGCACGTCGGCGACGCAGCGGCCCATCGGTCCACTGACCCAGTTCGGCGCCCATCCCAGCAGCCGATGCGCCGACGGCACGAGGCCCGGCGACGCGCGGAAACCCACCACGCCGCACAGCGCCGCGGGAATGCGCAGTGAACCGCCGAGGTCCGACCCCGTGGCGAGCGGCAACATGCCCGTCGCGAGCGCGACCGCCGAGCCGCCGGACGAGCCGCCCGCGTTCAGGCGCGGATCGAACGGGTTGCCCGTCGCGCCCCACACCGCGTTGCGTGTGTTGGCGCCCGCACCCATTTCAGGCGTGTTCGTTTTCGCGGCGACGATCGCGCCAGCCGCACGCAGACGTGCAACGAAAGCGTTGTCCGCGACGGGCACGTGCTCGCGATAGAGCGGCGAGCCGTAGGTGGTCAACAGGCCGGCTGTCTCTTCGAGATCCTTCACGCCGATGGGCAGGCCGTGCAACAGGCCGAGCGGTTCGCGGCGCGCGATGGCTTCCTGGGCGCGCCGCGCTTCATGGCGTGCCCGTTCGAACGCGGTGGCGGCGAGCGCATTGACGGACGGCTCGATGGCTTCGATGCGCGCGAGACACGCGTCGAGCAGATCGACGGGCGAAAGCTCGCCTGCGCCGATCAGGCGCCGTGCCTCGACGGCGGACAGTTCCAGCAGGGTTTCGGACATGCGGATCGTGAGTGAGATGCGAGAGACCGGGCGGTTGGATAGGACAGCGGCTCGTGATGCGAAAAGCGATGCGAATCCTGACACTGCTACTGCTGGCAAGTCACGCAGTGAATCACGCTGCCAGCGGGCGCGCCGACTGATCGACGCACGCGACAATGGCATCGCGCGTATTGAGCAGATGCACGCGCGTCTGCTCGCGCACCGCGTCCGCGTCGCGCGCACGCCAGGCGGCGAGCAGTTGCGCATGCTCTTCGTTGTTGCTTGCCATGATATCGGGCTGCACATACATGGACAGCGAGACATAGGGTCTTGCGAGCAGTGACAGCCCGCGCACGACCTCGAACAGCCGCGTGCTGGCTTCGCTGTGCATCAGTGCCTGATGAAACTCCTCGTTGAGCAGGGTCCATTGCTCGGAAGTCGGTGCGACCGCACTCATCGCTTCGTGACATGCGTTCGCGGTGTCGAGCTGCTCAGCGCTCGCGTTCAGACATGCCCGTGCCGCGAGCATCGGCTCGAGCATCATTCGCAACTCGTATATTTCGCTGACGTCGTCAGCCGTCAGGCCGCGCACTTCGACGCCCTTGTTGGGATCGATCGCGACGAGCCCCTCCGCGCGCAGATCGCGAAACGCCTCGCGGACCGGCGTCGTGCTCACGCCGAGACGCTTCGCGACTTCCTCCTGGCGCAGCCGTGTGCCCGCCGGGTAGACGCCTTGCAGGATCTCCACGCGCAGCGTCCCCAGTACGTATTCCTGAATCGTGCGATATGGCTTGCCCATGGCGTCTCCTGTTGGTGGCCTGATCTATGGGCGTCCGTCCGTGCCCGTGTTTTCGCGTTGGCGAGAATGGTCAGGCGGCAGATCCGTGGCGTGCATCGAGCGGGAGGTCACGCCTCGCACCGATCGCGGCTTCGACCCACGCCGCCGTGCGCAGTACCGCCAGATCCTCGCCGAATGCGCCGACGATCTGCAAACCCAGCGGCAAGCCCCGCGCTGTCCAGCCCGACGGCACCGTCACGGCAGGAACACCGAGCACGCTCCACGGCGCGCAGAACACAGGGTCGCCCGTATCGTCGAGACCTTCGGGGGCTGCGCCCGGCGCCGGTACGCTCACGAGCGCGTCGCAGCCCGCCAGCAGCGCCGCCGATTCCGCGCGCAGTGCGGACTGCAACGCCAGTGCCTCGCGGTAGCGTGCGGCGGGCATCGCTGCGCCTTCGTCGATGAGCGCCTGCATGTGCTGGCTGAGTTGCGCGCGGTGATACTCCGACACCGGGCCGATTGCGTGCCACGCCTCCACGCGCAGGATCACCTGCAGCGCATCGACGATCTGCGCGAGATCCGCGCCGAATCCGATTTCGACCACCTCGGCGCCTGCTGCGCGCAACTGCGCAAGCGATGCTTCGAAATTGGCCTGCTGCGCGTCCTGCAGGCGCGCATCGAAAGGCGTGCGCACCACGCCCAGACGCGGCGGCGAGGCGAGCGGCGCGAACCACGCCTGCCAGCTCTCCGCGCTGTCGATCGCCTCCGGGCGTCCCGCCACGAACAGCGCATGCGCGAGCGCGGCCGTTTCCACCGATTGGGCGAAAAATCCAATGTGATCGAGCGACGCGGCGAGGGGATGCACGCCATCGCGCGGGATGCTGCCATAGCTCGGCTTGTAGCCGACCACGCCGCAATACGCGGCAGGACGTATCACCGAGCCGACCGTTTGCGTGCCGAGCGCGAGCGGCACGATGCCGGCGCCCACGGCCGCAGCAGAGCCGCTCGACGAGCCGCCCGGCGTGTGCGTATGGCCCCATGGGTTGACGGTCGGGCCGGGCTGGCGCCACGCGAATTCCGTGGTCACGGTCTTGCCGAATACGAGCGCGCCATATTGGCGCAGCTTCGTCACGATCGCGGCGTCCGCCTGCGGACGATGGTCGCGATAGATCGGCGAGCCGTACGCGGTCGGCATGTCGATGGTGTCGATCAGATCCTTCACGCCAACGGGCAAACCCGCGAGCGGCGCGCACGCATCCGGCTCGACATACGCTTCGGGCCGGTACGTGAAGGCATGCAGCGTGGCTTCGAGCGCGTCGGCGCGCGCGATGGCCGCGTCGAGGCGGGCGCGGCTCGCGGCGGCATTGCCGCGTTGCGCGATCAGTTCCGTCACGAACGACGGCGAGGCTTCGGTCATGTCGCACTTCCATTCGAAGCGTTCGCGCACGGGGGCACGCGAACGCGTGGGTCGATTGCCGGCAATGACGGCGGATGCCTTATTTTCCCAGCGAAGCCGCAAACGAATTGTCGACCGATCCCGCATAGGTTGCGGCGCCCGGCTTGATATTGCCGATCGATTCCTGCAAATCCAGCGCGTTGCGGAAAGCCTGTTCGGAGATATCGGGCGTCGGCGCGTAGATGTTCTGGTCGATCAACCGTCCGACGGCCGCTTCCACGATCTTCGGGTCGAGCGACGGGAATTCGCTCTTCGCGACATCCTTGGCCGTCTGCGGCGACTGATGGATGAGCGCCTCGGCCTCGGCGATCGACTTCACGAACGCTGCCACCATCTTCGGCTTGTCCTTGATGGTCGAGGCGAGCGTGTCGATGGTCGAGAATGCGTAGCCGCCGGGATAGGCCTTCGGAAAGCCGTAGACGATCTTGTAGCCTTGCGCGATGCCGGTGTCGGCCTGCGGTTCGTAAACGGCCGCCGCCTGGCTGCGGCCCGCGCTGACGGGCGCGAGCTCCGTGCCGAGCTGCACGGTATTGAGCGAGACCTTCTCGATCTTCTGATCCTTGATCAGACGTTGCAGCAGGTAAGTGCTGGTGGAGGGCGGCAGCGCGACGGCTACGCTCTTGCTCGACATGTCGCCGGGCTGATGCACGCCGGCATCGGGCGGCGCGATCACCCACACGGGCACGCCTGCCACCACGTTCGCCACGCTGATCACGCTCGCGCCCTTGAGATTCGCGAGCACGGCCGTCATCGGGTCCTGCAGCGAAAAGTCCGCATGGCCGCCGATCACGGCAGCCACGCCCGCCGCACCGCTGCCTGCCGTGACCTTCGTCACGTCGAGCCCGTTCTTCGCGAAGATGCCTTTGTCGATTGCCACGTAGAGCGGCAGATACTGGATCGACTGGAATGCCTGATACACCGTCACCGGCTCGGCCGCCTGCGCGGGCAATTGCGCCGCGAACCCCGTTATCGCGGCAGCCGCCGCGATCGCGCCCATGCGTGCGTTCATCCGTTTCATCGTTTTGCCTTCCATGAAATGACCTTTGCTTCCGTGAATTGAACGATCCAGCTCAACAGCGTCGCCATCAGCGTGAGCACGATGATGCCGAGCCACACGGTGTTCAGATCGAACAGCGATCCCGCGACGAACACTTCGTGTCCCAACCCCGCCTGCGAAGCGATGTACTCGCCCACCACCGCGCCGATCAGGGCGAAGCCGATGTTCACGCGCAGCGTGGAAAACACCCACGGCATCGCGCCCGGCAAAATGAGCTTGGTGAAGATCATCCAAGGCTTCGCGTTGAACGAGCGGAACAGGTTGAGCAGGTCCTTGTCGACTTCGCGCGCGGCGGCACAGGAAGAGATCATTGCCACCGCGAAGGTGGAAATGCCGGCGAGCCACACTTTCGACGTCATGTCCGAGCCGAACCAGATGACGATGAGCGGTCCGAGCGCGATCTTCGGGATGCTGTTCAGAATGACCGACAGGCCTTCGGCAACGCCCGAAACACGCGGCACGAACCACAGCAGCAAACCGAGCCCGATGCCGAGCCCGCTGCCCAGCACCAGGCCGAGCACGGTTTCGTAGAGCGTGACGAGCGTGTCGCTGACCAGCGTGCCGCCGTTGAGACCTTGCTGCGCCGCCAGCCAGATACCGGCAGGCGAGCCCAGCAGTTTGCCGTTGATCCAGCCAGCCGAGACGGCCACCTGCCACAGCGCGATGAGCGCGACGACGATGAGGGCAACAGCGCCCGTGGTGCCGAGCTTTGCCGCGTGGCCTCGCTTCGTGCGCCGGCGCACCGGCGCGTCGGATGACATTGCTACGTCGCTCATGCCGTGGCTCCCGCATGCTGGATGGTATGGCTGCGCAGTCCGTTCCAGACGCGCGAATGGAAGGTGCGGAATTCGGGCGCTTCGCGCGCCGATACGGCGGTGCGCGGGCCGTGCGTGGTGAGGCGCACGTCGATATCGTCTTCGATGCGCGCGGGGCGGCCGCCCAGCAGGATCACACGGTCGCTTACCGCGATTGCCTCCTCGATATCGTGCGTGACGAGCACGACGCTCGTGCCGCTTTGCTCGCGCAGCGCCATCACATCGTCTTCGAGTGCGAGCCGTGTTTCATAGTCGAGCGCTGAAAACGGCTCGTCGAGCAGCACCAGTGTGGGATCGACGAGCAGCGTGCGCGTCAGCGCCACGCGCTGGCGCATGCCGCCGGAAAGCGAGTGCGGATAAGCGTCGGCCACGGCTCCCAGGCCATAACGCGACAGCATCTGGCGTGCGCGTTCGTAATCAGCCGCTTTGACCTTGCGATACAGCTCGATACCGAGCACCGCGTTCTGCAATACCGTGCGCCACGGCATCAGCAGATCCTTTTGCAGCATGTAGGCGATGCGGCCCGCGCTGCCGTCTTCACGCGCACCCACGCTGACATGGCCCGATTGCGGCTGGATCAGCCCCGAAACGAGATTGAATAGCGTGCTCTTGCCAGCGCCGCTGCGACCGACGATCGACACGATCTCGCCGCTCTTCACGCTGAAGTCGAGGCGCTCGAAGATCGGCACGTCGACGCCATCGGCGCTCCGAAATGCATGACTGAGTTGTTGGACCTTCAGGCGGTCCGTGCCCGACGCGCGCGTCGTATCGATTGCACCCGCTGCTGGCGCAGTGGCAAAGGCAGAGAGACTCATGGACATCCCCATCGGTACGTGGTGTGCGTTTGTGCTGTGCACAACGCATAATGCACAATCAAAAAAACGCGGCGCAACTGGAAAAAAATTCGGCGCGCAATTGGGGATTTCCGCGCCCGAAGATGGTGCGGGCATGGGGATGAAGACCGAGAGGGTGCAAGCGGGGTGATCGAAGCGAACCAGTGAACGCGAGCCTCCCGGTTGCTGATGCATTACATATCGCCTATGTTTATAGCGCTAGCGAATACGCTATCGCACCTATGGCGTGACGAGGAATGCGCCGGCCCTCCGCGCTTTCACTGCTGAAAATCGCGTAGGGAGACATCATGGCTTCGGTAATCATCGATGTGAGTGCATCGATTATTTATAACGATTCCACGAAGGCCGCCGCAAACGCGACCGTAATTCAGAACGCACTGAATAATGTCGGTACGCTCACCTACGTGCAGGTCCAGGTGAATAGCCCCGGTGTCTACTATTGCAATCAGGTGGTCATGCCGACCAACACGTCATTCCTGCTGGGCTATGGCGTGACGCACCGCAAGCCCGCCAACTACAACCTGTGCATGTTCATCAACAAGGGGGCGCTTCAGAGTCCACCCGTTGGTGACAGCAATATCGGGTTTTTCGGTCAAGGCACGATCGACGGTAACGCAGCGAGCCAGACGAGTCTTACACAGGCAGTCAGCGCGATTACGGCCAATACCTTTCTCTATGGTATTCAGGGCGAAATCTCGATGATCAACGTGAAGAACTTCGAGTGCGCGATTGCAAATCCATTTAATACGAATGGCTTCTTCTGTCAGTACATCGGTACGGACGCATATTTCCACGACATGAATCCGAATGTGGCGCGTGACTTCATTCATATCAACGGGCCGTCGAAGCACATTGTCGTGGATCGTTGCAGTGGGTTCTCGAATGACGCGTTTATTGCGCTGAACGCGTGGGACTGGCACCGCAGCGGTCCGACAGTCGGCGACATTGTGGACGTACGGATCAACGACTGCGCGTATTACGGCTGTACCGGCCTCGCAGGCCAGACCCGGACTTCGAGTCTCGTGGTGTTTCTTCCGGGCACGCGGACGACGGGTAACGGCACGGGCACCGGCAATGTCAGGAATGTGTCGGTGGACGGCTGGGAGGTCAATATGAATACTGCGCCGGCCGCACCGGCGTCGCCGGGAATCGCAATCACAGGCGACTTCGACCAGGTGAACGGTTCCGAGTATTCCGGCGTCGGCCTGGTCGAGAACGTCAGGATCACGCGTGGCTATTACGCGATGACGAACTCGAACTGCAGCATGATGGTCGTGCAGAAGACGCCGAGCGGGTCTCCTGCCGATGGCCAGAACACGCTGACAGTGCGCAACGTCGTTGTCGAACAGGTGCACTGCGATGCGTCGGTCGGCGCCAATGGCCATATCGCCGTGTCGATACAGGTGCCGTACAACACGTTCAACCTGGATGGCTTGAAGTTCAAAGACTGTGAATGGACCCCGTCGAACCTGACGTCGAACCAGGCGTTTATCCAGTTCGGCAATAAGACGGTTGCCCGCCAACTGATCATCGACGGGCTCACCATCAATTCGAGCGGCGCGACCGCCCCTACGGCGGCGTGCTTTATCAACCAGTACAGCGCCGGAAATGCGGCGGTGATCGACGACCTCACGCTGGACGGGATCGTGACCGCACAGGGTTATCAGATACCGCAATCGTGGTTCCTTCTGGCGGGTGGCGTAAACAACTTCCGGTCGCGCGGCAACAACATCACCGGCCCGAATGGCGGCGCCGATGGTCAAGGCATCTGTCTGGTCGCCAATACGGCGTACGTGGGTTACGGCGTGGTCTCCGATGGCTATTTCAACGGCGTCAAGGCGGGCGTGCAGATCAATAACGCATCGGCTGCCGGCGTGACGCTGGCGTGGCGCGATTGCAAGATTCTGAACCAGACGCATCCGGTTTTTATGAACGGTGCGTTCACCGCGAACGTTTTCTATGTCGGCGGCATGCTGAGCACAGGCGCGAATCTGGTTCGAAACGTAGCGGGGGCGACGACCCTGTCACTGTTCGGCACGACGGTCAGTGGCGCGGGTGCGCAAGCGGTCACGGTCGTGTCGGGTACCGTGCGCATCACGAAGTCGGACCTTGCGGCGATCACCGCGAGCGGCGCTGTGCTGACCCCGCAGAACAACGATATCGTCAACTTCGCGGGTACGCCCTCGTACGCCGGTGCAGTGGTGCAGGGCGGGGGAACGGGGGCGGGCATGTACATCTATCGCGGTACGGGCGCAGCGGGTTGGGTGAAACTGAATTGAGCCGGGGGGGATGAATTGCAGATCGTCTGGCTATTTTTTGCCGCGTCGAAATATGTGGCCGTTGTAAAAATGCCAAATCTCTGCGTGAAACAGATTTGAAAGATATTCGGCTGCCGTTCAGTGTGCGACCATCAATCAACAGCTTTTGAAACGCACAACGATGAACCGGGGGCTCCATGAGTAACCATGTGCTCATTTGGGCGGGGGTGCCGCACAACAGTGATGGCATCGTCTTTCAGGTCAGGGTGGTCCACGGGCTTCAACGTTTCTACTTGTCGCGCCGCGTGCTCGAAGATGTGTTCGACCTCGAACCACGCGCTTCCGACGCAAGACAGCTCGAACTCTTCTACACGTTTCTGACGCGCATCGTGGCGCGCGCCAGCAGCAAGCGGTCGATCGGCGGTTCAGACACAGTTGCGCTCCAGTCAACTGACTTCATCGCATCGGGCAAAATGGAAAATCGATCGACTCTTCATGCGTACGCGGGACGTGAAGGGTAAAACGCCTACGCAGCGGATCCGGAATGCGGGGTTGGTGAGGTCGGCGGGTTTTTTCGTTTTTCACATGCCGATCGGGGCGATCGATCGAACTCACACTGATAGTCGGTGGCTGCGCATCGGTCCGCGCGTGTGCCTGCTGGAACCTTCGATTCTATTCGCTTCTCCACGGACAGCAAGCCATCCGTTGTTTCGAACCCAACACGCTTTTCGTCGCCCGGCAAGTTTGCGCCCGATGTGTAACGATGGGCATGGAACTCGCACCAGTCTGAAGACGCAGGACAACTCAACGGGGAGGGAAGATGAGAGACAACGCCGAGACACTATTCGTCGCTTCCGAGGACATTGCAACAGCGTTGAACCTGCTGGAGAGCGTGGAGGTTGAGATCGGATTCGATAGCGATGATCCCGAGAGCATCGAGCAGGCGATTCTCGCCGTCGAGGAGGCAATCAATACTCGCCTGATCGGCCATCGCGGCGATGCACGTATCGAATCAGCGATCCTTCGCGTCAAATCGGATTTCCGGTGCGCGATCCTGGAGCAAGCCTCGTCCGATGAGGACAACGATGGGGCCATCAGCAGCATCCACACCGTGCATTGACTTTTCGACGCGTGTCCACCCGATCGCGCAGTGCGATCGGGTGCAACCGATAGCCCAACACATATGTCTGTGTAGCAAGCTTGACTCTTTTCTTTCTCGTCGGCGCGCCGAGATGGTTCGCATCAGCGTCCCTTAAGAATTGCGCTTTATGATGCCGTCCTCGTTTTGCGACAGCGCCGGTAAGCATGTCGCGAGTCTGCAATATTTATTTCAGCATTACCGGTTCTTCCGGCTTTGATTCCCTGAGACGCGGTATTTTTGTCATTATTCAGAATGCCACCAGGGAACAAGTTCGGCATTCAAAACGCCATTAATTACCGGTGTGTTCGGGCCGCCACAGTCGCGTGCGCCGAATGTAAAGGATCGTTACTCACGTAACGGCGAACCACGAACACGTACCGGGTGTTCACTCCTCCCAGGCGATCCACGGAGCGGCGCGCGCGATGACTGCCGCCGTCGCGCGTACGCATTCGCTTGCCCGCGAGCTCACGCAGATGTTTTCAAACCGTAACAACCCGCCATATTGAGGGGGTCAAGATTCAATTACTTTTTGAGTAACCGATCGCGGCCGTATTTGCGGGGGCGTGGAGCAGTCGGTACTTGTTCGATCTATTCGAGGCGGGTCAACCGATCACATCATGAATCTGAACCTGAAACGGCTCTATCACGTATGCAATCCCGAGCGCGCATGTCTGGACGGCAATCTTCCGTCGCTGCAATGGCGAATTCGTTGCATCGATATTCGTGAACGGCAAGGCGCCGCATTGCTCGCCAATGATCGCGCCGCGGGTTTGATCGAATTTCCCTCGTTGAGCATCCCCGGTGATCTGAATGAAGTCGACGAACTCACGCGAACCAGCGCAGCCATCAGTTGGGTGGCTGTCGTCACCCATGCACATCTCGATGATCCGGAAATTGGCCGGATCGTCCGCACGCGGTGTGTGAGTTATATCCGCTTGCCCGCGGCGGCGGAGATGGTCGCTCAGGAACTGGATCGTGCGTATGAGATGTCCGCTGGCGACGGGAACGAGCATACGAGCGCGAACGTGGGAGCCGTCGCGTTGATCGGCGCAAGCGCGGCGATGGGCGACGTGCGTGCGGCAATCCGTAGCGCGTCGGAACATGAACGGCCTGTGACGTTCATCGGCGAATCGGGCACGGGCAAGACGCTGGCGGCGTCGTCGATCCACCTGGGTTCGTCGCGCCGCGAAGGGCCGTTCGTGTCGATCGATTGCGCGGCCTTCGCACCGGAACGCGTGGAAGCGGAATTGTTCGGGGAAGCGGGCGGCGAGGAGACCGAAGTCGAAGAGGGCAAACAGCGCTCCCGCCTCGGCATGGCGGAGGGCGGCTCACTGTATATCGACGGCATCTGCGAACTGCCGCTGTCGGCACAGCAGCGTCTCGCGGACGTGCTCGATTCAGGAGCGCGCAACGTGCGCATCATCTGCTCGAGCTATATCGACTTGCAGCGCGCTGCAGACGAACATCGTCTGCACGCGCGTCTTTTGTCGTGGCTTGCGCCCGACACGATCACGATTCCTCCGCTGCGTGAGCGCGGCCCGGATATTCGCTTGCTCGCCACGCATCTGCTGAAGAGCTTCCGCTCCGATTCCCGTCATGGGGTGCAAGGTTTTTCCGTGTGCGCGTGGGAAGCGTTCGACGCGCACACGTGGCCCGGCAATCTGCAGGAAATGATCAACCGGATCCGCCATGCAATCGTCGCCAGTGAAGGCCCGCTCATCACGGCCGTTGACCTCGGTTTCGATCGGACCGCGAGCGTGCCGATGCTGAGCGCGTCCGACGATAACGACCAGATTCCCGAATGGCAGGCGGTCGAGCTGGCCATCGCGCGAAATCAGGGCCGGCTCGATGCGGCTGCGTCCGAGTTGCGCATTTCCAGGGTGCTGCTCGCCCGCATGCTGGCCTCGGACTCCCGGCGGTCGGTGGCGGCGCCGGGCGAGTTGCGGATGGATTCCGCGTAGGGTGCAGGGTGGGCGCTGGAATGACGCTCGCCCGCGAACAGGCCCGAACAGACCATTCCGCAATGCGCTTCACGAACAGTTACACAAACCTTTTTTGTGTAGCACCTTGTCACATATCTGCGCGCTATGCTTGCCGTCAACGTCGCGGCGCCTATTTCCGCGTATCTACCCTGGTTATTTTTCTCGACGTTATTTGCCATTTTTTGCGGATTTTTTTATTCCGTCCTATGTTGTTTTTGTGTTACCGGAACCTTCCCTGACCCATGAAAGAGCCCTATCGCGCCGTTCACCGCTATCCGCGTAACGACTCGGGACGCGACTTCGTCGTGGGCGATCTGCACGGTTGCTTCGAGCAATTGCGCGCGGAGCTGGAGGCGCGCCATTTCGATCTGCAACGCGACCGGCTGTTTGCCGTCGGCGATCTCGTCGATCGCGGGCCGCAATCGGATAGCGTGCTGGAGGCCGTCGAGCGCTACAGGATCAAGTCGGTGAAGGGCAATCACGAAGACGTGATCCTACGCTGGCATGCTGGCGAGGAGCAGGCGCTTTCGCTGCTGGGCAACGGCGCGGACTGGCTGCTCGACAGAGCCGACGAACGGGAATGGGTTCATGCGATCGCCGCGTACATGGCATCGCTGCCGTACCTGATCGAGATCGAAACTGAGCACGGGCTGGTTGGCATCGTGCACGCGGATTCGCCCGTATCCGACTGGAACCGGCTGGTCGCCGATATCGAAAGAGAACGGGCGGACGGCAAGACGCGCCGCAAGGCGATCTGGTCCCGCACGCGCTGGAAGGCGCATCAACCGCATCCTTCGCCGTCACGCAACACGTTGCGCAGTCTGCTGGACAAGGCGCGACACAGCGTGCGCGGAGAGGCGCATGCCGTGGGACGGATCGAGAACGTGACGGCCGTGATCGTCGGCCATACGCCCGTGTCCACCGTCACCGCGAAGGACAACGTGATCAACATCGACACGGGCGCTGTCTACGGCGGCAAGCTCACGATCATGGACCTTGCCGACCTGCCGCAGTGGATCGACGTGTCGCCGCGCTCTCCTGTTGCGGACGAGCCAGGCTGGCGCGAGCCGGTCATGGCGAACAGCGCGGCGCGCGCGCAAACGCCTGAGTTGAAGGTCGATACCGCAATGGCTGAAGCGGCCACGAGCGAGACCGACGTCGCACTGGCAGACCATCCTGCACCGTTGGAGATTCCCGCTGCAACGGCGGCGCGTCATGACGACGTTCAAAACGAAGCGCCGCGTCTCGCGCCCGAATCCAGGCCCGCGCCCGAACCGTTGACACCGTTCGTCTCGAACGGCATGCACATCACCGTGCGGATGAGCCTGCACAGCATGGTGAGCGAGGGGCAGCAGGGCGCGAATACCGTCGCCACGCGCCGGCGATAGCGACGACAAGCGTCATTCAATTCGGCGGCGCATGGCGCGCCGTATCCATGCCAAGCCGTCTGAGCAGATCGCGTCCACGCGCGCTGATCTGCAGTGCGGCCATGCCGCCGCGAAGTTCGTGCACTTCGACGAGTTCGTAGTGGCGCAGTGCGAGCACATCGGGCTCGAGCGATTCGATGCGGCGGTCATTGCCATTCAACAGCATGAGCGTCGCCAGTTCGTGAGGGCTCAACATCAGGACACCTCCGTGGACAAGTGAGCGAGCAGTCCGGACATGCTAGTCGGAGGACACGACAGTTTGACTACGGGTGTATTTCATCCCGTTACGCGGTTACGTGTTTGACGGTCGCGAAAGGCGGCGGCCAGTCCCGCGCTTGCAGCCCATGCGTGAATGGCGCGGCGACAAATGGACGACGGGCGTGTAACAGGCTTACGCGCGGGTAAGCCCGTTACAGCAGCCGGAAAGCACGCGCCTGCTTGCGCGGCGTTAGCGTGCGTCATCGGCCGTGGCGCGCCAGGCAGGCGTTTCGTCGTCGACCTGCGAGACCAGCGTTTCGAGCGACAGACCTTTCGTTTCGATACCCATCGCCCACACGGCCAATGCGGCCACGCCGAACGACAGCGCGCCGAGCGTGAACACACCCCCTTGTCCGAAGATTGGCAACACCACGCCGACCGCATAGGGGCCGATCAGCGAGCCGATACGGCCTATCGCCGAAGCAAAGCCGGACCCCGTCGCCCGCGCACCCGTGCCGTAGAGTTCGGGCGTGTACGTGTAGAGCACGGCCCACATGCCGAACAGGAAGAACTGCATCGCGAGGCCGGTGCAGATCAGCAGCGTGACGCTGTCGGCGTGCAATGCCGTCTGGCCATATGCGTAGGCCATCACCCCGCCGCCGACCAGCGACGCGATACACGTCGGCTTGCGCCCCCATCGTTCGACGAGCCACGCGGCGCACAGAAAGCCCGGTACGCCCCCAAGCGAGATGAGCACGGTGTAGAACACCGATTTCGTGACGGCGAAGCCCGCCTGCTGCATCAATGCACCTAGCCACGAGGTGAGACCATAGAACCCGAGCAGCGCGAAGAACCACAGCGCCCATACCATGATCGTGCGCTGACGATAGGCCGCGCTCCAGATTTCACGGAACGCGCCGTGCTTCGAGGGCACGGCCTGATCGGCGAGCATCGACGGCGCGGGCAGCGAACGCAGTCCGCTGGACTTCATCACCTTCGCCTCGATCTGGCCGAGTACGGCATCGGCCTGCGCAAGACGCCCGCGATGTTCGAGCCAGCGCGGCGATTCGGGCACGACGCGCCGCACGATCAGCACGAACACGGCGGGAATCGCAAGCAATGCGAACACGGTGCGCCAGCCGAAATGCGGCAGCACGAAGAACGACACGACGCCCGCCGTGATGAAGCCGAGCGGCCAGAAGCCGTCCATCAGCGCGACGAGCCGTCCGCGCGAAGCCGTCGGCACGAATTCGGACAGCAGCGTTTGCGCGATCGGGAACTCCATGCCCATGCCGATGCCGAGCAGCACCCGGTAGACGATCAGCGCATCGACGCTTTGCGCCGTCGAGCACAGATACGACGCGACGCCCCACAGCACCATGCTCCACTGAAAGACCGGGCGTCGGCCGAAGCGGTCCGCGAACAGTCCTGCGACGGCCGCGCCGAGCACCATGCCGAAGAAGCTCGCGCTCGCGACGAGTCCCGCTGCTGCGCTCGACAAACCGAACTCGGTCTTGATCGAGCCGAGCACGAAGGTCATCGTGCCGAGATCGACGGAATCGAAGAAGAACGCAATCGCGATGATGATGAAGATGGTGCGGTGATAGCCGGAAAACGGCAGGCGTTCTAGACGCGCGGCGGCGCTGGGTCGTGCGATGGTCGGCATGTCATCCCCGGATGGAGGTTGGAAGAGGCCGGCGGTCCAGCGAAGCGCGCTTGCTTCACGGGCCGGCTCCTTCCAGTAGATGCCGCCATTAATCCGTCATATAGAACAGATTCGGCATTGGGATGGTATGTCTGCGCCATCCGGTGTGCGCCATCGGTCATGACGCACACGTTCGCTCATTGCGTATGGGCAGCCACGCTCGGTGCCGGTGCGCGCGCAACATGCTTCCCGCCACGAGCCGGTGCGCCGTTCGCCACATAGTAGGGCGCGTTGGAGCGCGCGAGCGGATCGCGCCCGCGAATGCGGTCCGCGATTTTTTCCGCGAGCATGATGGTCGGCGCGTTCAGGTTGCCTGTGGTGATGCGCGGCATGATCGACGCGTCGACCACGCGCAGTCCTTCGAGACCATGCACGCGCCCTTCGCCATCGACGACAGCCATGTCGTCATAACCCATCGCGCACGAGCACGACGGATGATAGGCCGTCTCGGCACGCGCGCGCACGAACGCGTCGATCTGCGCATCCGTCTGCAGCTCGGCGCCGGGGCTCAGTTCGCGTCCACGGAAGCGGTCGAGCGCCGGCTGCGCGATGATCTCGCGGGTCACGCGGATCGCGTCGCGGAACTCGCGCCAGTCGAGCGCTTCGGACATGTAGTTGAAGAGGATCGACGGATGCGCGTGCGGGTCGCGCGAACGCAGCTTGACGCGCCCGCGGCTCGGCGAGCGCATCGAGCCGACGTGCGCCTGAAAGCCGTGCATCTTGATCGCATTCGTTCCGTTGTAATTGATCGCGACAGGCAGGAAGTGATACTGGATGTTCGGCCACGGGTCGTCGTCGCGCGTACGGATGAACCCGCCTGCCTCGAAGTGATTGCTCGCGCCAATGCCCGTGCCCTTCAGCATCCATTCGATGCCGATGGCGGGCTGGTTGCGCAGCAGCAGTGCAGGGTAGAGCGACACGGGCTCCTTGCACTCGTACTGCATGTACATCTCGAGATGATCCTGCAGGTTCTGGCCGACACCGGGCAGGTCGAGCACGACGGGAATGTCGAACTCGCGCAACCATGCGCCGGGTCCGACGCCCGAGCGTTGCAGGATTTGCGGCGATGCAATCGCGCCGCCGCACAGCAGCACTTCGCGGCGCGCGTGCACGGTGATGCGCGCGTCGCCGTCCAGGTACACCACGCCTTGCGCGCGCTTGCCGCTGAAGAGAATGCGGTCGGTGGTAGCGTGCGTGACGATCGTGAGGTTGGGCCGCTGCTTCGCCTGATCCAGATAGCCGCGCGCGGTGCTCGCGCGGCGGCCGTTCGCCGTCACCGTGCGGTCCATCGGGCCGAAGCCTTCCTGCTGGTAGCCGTTGAGGTCGTCGGTGCGCGGATAGCCTGCCTGCACGCCCGCTTCGATCATCGCTTCGAACAGGGGGTTCACGCCGGGCTTGCTGGTCGTCACGTGCACGGGGCCGTCGCCGCCGTGATAGTCGTTCGCGCCGATGTCGCGCGTCTCGGCCTTGCGGAAGTACGGCAGGCAATCCAGATAGGCCCAGTTTTCCAGGCCTTTTCGTTCGGCCCAGCCGTCATAGTCGAGCGCGTTGCCGCGGATATAGCACATGCCGTTGATCAGCGACGAGCCGCCGAGCCCCTTGCCGCGCCCGCATTCCATGCGGCGATTGTTCATGAACGGCTCGGGGTCCGTTTCATACGCCCAGTTGTAGCGGCGCCCCTGCAGCGGATACGCGAGCGCGGCAGGCATCTGCGTGCGAAAGTCGAAGCGATAGTCGGGCCCGCCCGCTTCGAGCAGCAGCACGGTCGCGTCGCGGTCTTCCGTCAGACGCGTCGCGAGCACGTTGCCCGCCGAACCCGCGCCGATGATGATGTAGTCGTACTCCTTCGCTGCCATGCTGCGCTCCCTCAAAACACGGGCTGATATTTGCCCAGTTCGACCTGGATGGATTTGATGCGCGTGTAGTGCTCGAGTGTCGTGATGCCGTTCTCGCGGCCCACGCCCGATTGCTTGTAGCCGCCCACGGGCATTTCGGCGGGCGACTCGCCCCATGTGTTGATCCAGCAGATACCCGCTTCGAGCCGGTGAATCACCCGATGCGCGCGCGACAGGTTCTCGGTCACGACGCCGGCAGCGAGGCCGTAGATCGTGTCGTTCGCGCGCGCGATCACTTCGTCTTCGTCGGCGAAGCTCAGGATGCTCATCACAGGGCCGAAGATTTCTTCGCGCACGATCTTCATGTCGTCGCGGCAGTTCGAGAACACGGTTGGCTGCACGTACTGTCCGCGCGCGTAATCGCCGTCGGTGATGCGCGCGCCGCCTGTCACGAGCCGCGCGCCTTCTGTCGTTCCGCTTTCGATGTAGCCGAGCACCTTGTCCAGTTGCGCCGCGCTGGCAAGCGGGCCGAAGTTGGTCGACGGGTCGGACGGCTTGCCGATACGGATGCGCTTCACGCGCTCGATCACGCGTGCTTCGAAGGCCGGTTGCACCGATTGATGCACGAACACGCGCGTGCCGTTCGTGCAAACCTGTCCCGCGCTGAAGAAGTTCGCGGTGACGGCGATGTCGGCGGCGCGGTCGAGGTCCGCGTCGTCGAACACGATCAACGGCGACTTGCCGCCGAGTTCCATCGTCACTTCCTTCAGCGACGAGCCGCCCGCCATCGACATCACCTTCTTGCCCGTCTCGACGCCGCCCGTGAACGAAATCTTGGCGATGCCCGGATGGGCGCTCAGCATCGCGCCGACCCGGCCGTCGCCCTGCACGACGTTGAACACGCCGGGCGGCACGCCTGCTTCGAGGTAGATTTCCGCGAGTTTCGACGCGGACAGCGGCGTCACTTCGCTCGGCTTGAAGATCATCGCGTTGCCGGCAGCGAGCGCGGGCGCGGATTTCCAGCACGCGATCTGGATCGGATAGTTCCATGCGCCGATGCCCGCTGTCACGCCCAGCGGCTCGCGCCGCGTATAGACGAACGACTCGGCGCGCAACGGAATCTGCTGGCCCTCGATGGCCGTGGCGAGTCCCGCGTAGTACTCGATCACGTCCGCGCCCGTGACGATATCGACCGCAAGGGTTTCGGCAATCGGCTTGCCCGTGTCGCGCATTTCGAGTTCGGCGAGCGCGTCGTTGCGCTCGCGCAGCAACTCGACGGCGCGGCGCAGGATGCGCGAACGCTGCATGGCCGTCATAGCGGCCCACGCGCGCTGGCCTTCGCGCGCCGACTGCACCGCGCGGTCGATGTCGGCTTCGCTCGCCTGCTGGACGGTTGCGAGCCGTTCGCCGGTGGCGGGATCGAAGGTGTCGAAGCTGACGCCGCTCGTGGCGTCGACATATTCGCCGCCGATGTAGAGGCGTTGCAGGCCGTATCCGGGCATCGGTTTTCTCCTTGAAATGCGGGGTTCGTGGCGCGACGTTATGAGCCGCTTTGCGCCAGCAGCAGGTCGATGTAGTCGTTCGCGAGGCGCAGCGCGGCTTTGGTATCGAATGGATCGCCGGACAGCGCGCCGCGCAGCCACAAGCCGTCGATCATCGCGGCAAGACCGCTGGCGGCGCGGCGTGCCGACGCGCGCGGCAGTTCCTTCGCGAACTCCGCGCACAGGTTCGAATAGAGACGCCGCGTGTTCACGCGCTGCAGACGGCGCAGGGACGGCTCGTGCATGCTTTCGGACCAGAACGCGAGCCAGGTCTTCATCACCGGGCCGCTCACCTGCGAGACGTCGAAATTCGCTGCGACGACGGCGCGCAAACGCGCGCGCGGCTGCGGCTTCGCGGCGATGCGGCGGCGCGTCGTGGCCGCCCACAGGTCGCGCAGGATGTGGCGCATGGTCGCTTCGAGCAGGCCGTCCTTGTCGCCGAAATAATGGCTGACGATGCCCGTCGAAATGTTCGCGCGCTGTGCGACGGACGCGAGCGTGGTGCCCGACAGACCGGACTGGTCGATGGTGAGCAGCGTGGCGTCGATCAGTTGCGCGCGACGCACTTCGCGCATTCCGACTTTGGGCATGGATGACTCGCAATGCTCCCGAAAGCCGTCACTCTAGTCGTTTTTTATTGAACGTTCAATCAATAAAAACCGCGCAAAACGGCTTTGTCGGTTTGGGGAAAACACGTGTCGGTTTTTGAACACTGGCCGACGGGGCAAAGGGACTAACCTCGACTCAGCGCTTTTTTGCGCATTCAGACAAACATGGAGACGAGACGATGAGCAGCAATCGCGGTGTCGTGTATCTGGGGCAGGGCAAGGTCGAAGTGCAGTCGATCGATTACCCGAAGATGGTCGATCCGCGTGGACGCGCGATCGGTCATGGCGTGATCCTGAAAGTGGTGTCGACCAATATCTGCGGCTCCGACCAGCACATGGTGCGCGGCCGCACGACGGCTGAAATCGGCCTCGTTCTAGGGCATGAAATCACGGGTGAAGTGATCGAACTGGGCCGCGATGTCGAAACGCTGAAGATCGGCGATCTGGTCTCGGTGCCGTTCAACGTTGCATGCGGCCGCTGCCAGACCTGCAAGGAACAGCACACGGGCGTGTGCCTGAACGTGAACCCTTCACGCGCGGGCGGCGCGTACGGCTACGTGGACATGGGCGGCTGGATCGGCGGCCAGGCCGAATACGTGCTCGTGCCCTATGCGGACTTCAATCTGCTGAAGTTTCCCGACCGCGACCGCGCGATGGAAAAGATTCGCGACCTCACCTGTCTTTCCGACATTCTGCCGACGGGCTATCACGGCGCCGTGATGGCAGGCGTGAAGCCGGGATCGACGGTGTACATCGCGGGCGCGGGCCCCGTCGGCATGGCGGCGGCTGCGTCGGCGCGTTTGCTGGGCGCCGCGTGCACGATTGTCGGCGACATGAACGAAGAGCGGCTCGCGCATGCGCGTGCCGTCGGCTTCGAAACGGTCAATCTGTCGAAGGACGCGACGCTCGGCGAGCAGATTGCGCAGATCCTCGGCAAGCCGGAAGTGGATTGCGCGGTGGACTGCGTGGGCTTTGAGGCGCACGGCCACGGCAGCCATGGCTCGCGCGAGGAAGCGCCTGCCACGGTGCTCAATTCGCTGATGGACATCACGAAGGTGGCCGGCGCAATCGGCATTCCCGGCCTCTACGTCACCGACGATCCGGGCGCTACCGACGCGGCGGCGAGAAAGGGCAGCCTGTCGATCCGTTTCGGCCTCGGCTGGGCAAAGTCGCATTCGTTTCATACGGGACAGACGCCCGTGATGAAGTACAACCGCAATCTGATGCAGGCAATTCTGTGGGACCGCCTGCCTATCGCGGATATCGTCAATGTGTCGGTTATTTCGCTGGACAGCGCGCCCGATGGCTATCGTCAGTTCGATGGCGGCGCGCCGCGCAAGTTCGTGCTCGATCCGCATGGATTGCTGAAGGCTGCGTGATGCGAACTGGAGGGTTCGCATCGAGCAGGTAGCAGGTCGAAGTCTCCTCTGTCCCCTGTCGTGGACGATGCTGCGTCTCCTTTTGTGAGGAGCGCAGCATTTTTTTGTGTTTCGACGCAATGGGACTGCGCGGCAAGCCGTTAAAAGTCGTGCCGAATCGAGAATGTCGCGCCTCTTTCGTGCGCGTGATTGAGGTTCAGAAGCGGGTCTGCCCTGAAGCTCCAGTCGTCGCTGGCGGCTGCGGGCGGAATGCTTTGAGCGTCGGACGGGAGTCCGAAGCCATACGGCAGGCCCGGAGGCCGGCCAGTCTGAACGCTGTCTAGCGGGGCGAGATACGGGTTGCCTGGCGTATGCCCAACGCGGAACCGCTGTTTACCCGGCGCGATGCCGCCGTTGTCAGGCAGGCCATAAGCCGAATTGGCCCACTGCATCGAGTTCTTCATCACGTAGCGATGCACATGGCGTTGTGGCGCATAGGGCGATGACGCAATGACGGGGTACGAGTAAAACAGGACAAACGGGGAATGCCGCTCAGATGTGACGTGGATGCGATCGTTCGCGAATGAACTCGCGCCAGTCAGAAGCAATAATGCACCGGCAATCCAGCGAGCTGGATTGCGGCGCATCACGAGCCTTATCGAATCGGCGACGAAACTGATCACACTACCGGCCGTCCTTGGTCCATTAGAACCCTTACCGGTTAAGGCATGGATAATCCAATTTAGTTCTTTTTATATTGCCGGTAAAAAATCCCACCGTTTATCCACACGCACCGATTTCTCCACACGCCG
Organism: Paraburkholderia sp. XV; assembly: GCF_020177535.1. Taxonomy (NCBI): domain Bacteria; kingdom Pseudomonadati; phylum Pseudomonadota; class Betaproteobacteria; order Burkholderiales; family Burkholderiaceae; genus Paraburkholderia; species Paraburkholderia sp. XV. The sequence continues at coordinate 59,814 of NZ_JAGUUD010000043.1, forward strand.
TGCAGAAATCGCAACCATCTTTGCGAATCACCGCATTTGCGCCGCAATTGCCGCATTTACGGCCATACATCGTGCGTAATTCCTGAGCGCCGTGTTGCTCCGCGGTATCCTCGATCGTGGAGAGTGCGTGATCTGCCGTCGACGCATTGGGGTTGGTCTGCCCGAGCGGCAGTCGCGCGAGCAGACGCGACGGCACCTGGTTGCCTTCCGCATCGAGAAAGCCGCGCCGGTGCAGTATCTGCTGAAGCGCGTAAGCGAGCGCCGCGACTTCCGAGTCGTGCCAGCGCGGCGAATGGTGCCCGTCCATCCGCTGCACCTCGCCGAGCCTGACCTGGCCCCGGTCCCATGAGACCTTGCGCAAGTCCTGCAAGTTGCGCGCGACGAAACCGCCGCGCGCGGCGAGCGACAGCGAACGCATTGTCGCGGTGATCCATTGCTGCGACTCGTCGCGCTGACCGGCGGGAATGAAGAACTCGATGGGGCGTTCGATTGTCACTTCCTCGCCGCCGACGCGTCCCGTCACTTCGATGAACGACACGGCCAGATACAGCGACTTCTTGCCGGCTGCCGTCAGGTACTCCACTTTCTCGATGATCGCGGGCAATTCCCCTCTCGGCCGATGGTCGATGGCGACGCGCAGCGGGTCGAGATCGATTTCCGCGAGAGCGTCGTCGGGCGTGGCGGCGGGTTCCTGCGTCACGCTGAGCACAGCGCCGAGCGTTTCGTTCGGCCGGTACGTCGCGAGACCTTTCAGGCCGCTTTTCCATGCGTCGAAATAGAGGGTTTCGAAAGCGTCGAACGGATAGTCGGCGGGCACGTTGACCGTCTTCGAAATGGACGTGTCGATATACGGCTGCACGGCGGCCATCATGTCGAGATGATCGCGCGCCGACATTTCGAGCGCGCTGACGAAATAGTCCGGCAGATGGGCGACATCGCCGCCAAGCTCGCGATAAAGACGGTACGCATGATCTTCGACGGCGAACTGCTCGCGGCTGCCGTTCGCCATCACCTTCATGCGCGTGTAGGTCCACGAGAACGCTGGCTCGATGCCGTTCGACGCATTGTCCGCGAACGCCAGGCTGACCGTGCCCGTCGGCGCAATGGAGAGCAGATGGCTGTTGCGAATGCCGTGCGTGCGGATGGCGTTCTTGATGTCATCGGGCAGGCGCGACGCGAACGTGCCTTCTTCCAGATATTGCTTCGCGTTGAAGAGCGTGAAGGCGCCGCGTTCGCGCGCGAGTTCGACGGATGCGCGATACGCTTCGTCGCGCATCAGGCGGGCGATGCGCACCGCGAAATCACGGCCTTCCTGCGAGTTGTAGCGCAGTCCCATCATGACGAGCGTGTCGCCCAGGCCCGTGAAGCCGACGCCGATGCGGCGCTTGGCGCGCGATTCGTCGTATTGCTGCGGAAGCGGCCAGAGCGTCACGTCGAGCACGTCGTCGAGAAAGCGTACGTGGGTACGTGTGCGTTGCGCGAGCGCGTCCCAGTCGAACGACGGCGTGCCGCCATGCCGCTGCGCGAACGGATCGATCACGAAGCGCGTCAGGTTCACCGGGCCGAGGTTGCAGCAGCCGTAAGGCGGCAGCGGCTGCTCGCCGCAAGGGTTGGTGGCGCGGATCGTTTCGACGGCGCGCAGGTTGTTGTCGTCGTTCATGCGCGAGATGAACACGATACCTGGCTCGGCGATGTCGTAGGTCGAGCGCATGATGCGATCGAAGATTTCTTTCGCGCGCCGTTCGCTGTAGACCCACATGCCGTCTTCGCGCTTGTGCATGTCGTTGGCCGCTCGAAGGGCGGGGGTCGGTTCTGCGTGATGCACGAGTTGCCACATCTCGTCGTTTTCGACGGCGCGCATGAATTCGTCGCTGACGGCGACGGAGACATTGAAGTTATTCCATCGGCCTTTCGAATGTTTGGCCTCGATGAATTCGAGCAGATCGGGGTGCGTGCAGTCGAGCACGGCCATTTGCGCGCCGCGCCGGGAGCCGGCGCTTTCGACGGTGCGGCAGGAGGCATCGAATACATCGATATAGCTGCAGGGGCCTGACGCTGACGAACTGGTCGTCTTGACGCGCGCGCCGTGCGGGCGGATGGCGGAGAAGTTGTAGCCGACGCCGCCACCGCGGCGCATGGTTTCTGCTGCTTGCAGCAGCGCGACGTAGATGCCGGGCAAGCCCTGGTCGTCGACGCCTTGAATACTGTCGCCGACGGGTTGCACGAAGCAGTTGATCAGCGTTGCGGCGATGCCGGAGCCTGCGGCGCTCATGATCCGGCCTGCGCCTAGTGCGCCGTTTTGCAGGTTCTCGACGAAGCGGGCTTCGATGGCGGGGCGCAGGGGTTCGGGCTCGGCCATTGCGACGCCGCGCGCGACGCGGCGGTAGACGTCGTCGGCGGTTTGTTCGTCGCCTTTGGCGTACTTTTCTTGCAGGACGTCGAGGGAGAATTGCTGCGGTGCGATGGGAGGGGGTAGTTGCTGCTGGCGCTGCAGTTGCGTCGGTTCGTTGTCGGTGTCAGCCATGAGGAGCCTCGGAGGCAGTGTGCGCGACGCCCGGTCGCTGTGAGGGTTCACCATAACGCACTAGTCCAGGGTGTGCAAACCGCACACGATCGGTTTTTGATGTGCGATGGGTTTGGGTTTTGGTGGGCGTTCATGGTTGGGGGGCTTGTGTTTGTTGATGGTCGGTGTTTTGTGCTTTTCGCTGGGATCCCTATTTGCTTTTGCCTGGGATCCCTATTTGCTTTTGCTTTTGCTGGCATCCGCGTTACGTTAGCGCGCTTCAGGCGTCGCCCCTGTGCGGGGCGGCACCTACTTTTCTTTGCCGCCGCAA